>JAIXSW010000114.1 GCA_027484495.1 Gammaproteobacteria bacterium | reverse complement strand
GGTGGTGCAAAGTGAATCGTTTTTTTTTTTTTTCTGGTTATGGCCAGCGATCCATCCGCAGTGTTATCGCTGGTTTGATCAACTAAATGCCGATGCGCTGTTGCACGGCGAACTGGCGGTGCCGGCGATTGGTGCCAATACATTGCGCAGTGAATTTGCCTTCCTGACTGGCCTCACGAACAGCGAGCAGGGCATTCACCGGTTTAATCCATACCGGCGGCTGGCGCGGCAGCAGCTCACCACATTGGCGAGCCGACTGAAGGCCGAAGGCTATCGTACCGTCTGTGTGCATCCGTATCCGGTTAGTTTTTATCAGCGAGACCGCGTGTTTCCGCACCTGGGTTTTGATGAGTTTATTGACCGCAAAGGCTTTAGCCACCACAGTGAAAACCATTATGTTGGTGACGAAGAAGTAGCCGAACGGGTCCGGCAGATCCTGCAGCAGGCCACCGAACCGACCTTTGTATTTGTCATCACGATGGAAAACCACGGGCCTTTGCAGCTGGAAAAAGTCAGCATTGAAGAGCCGGCGCAATACCTGACCGCATTGCCGCCCAAATCAGTGCAGGAGCGGGCCGCCTCCCTGCGTCATATCGTCAATGCCGGCAAGATGGCGCAGATCTTATGTGACACGCTACAACAATCGTCGCGGCCCGGTTTGTTATGTTGGTATGGCGACCATTTGCCAATTTTGCCGGAGCTGTATCAGGCGGAGCAATTTGACAGTCATCGTACCGACTACTTGATTTGGGCATCAGCACAACAACAAAGTGGCCTGCAACGGCAGGCAGTCGCACAGCGTCAGGTGCATGATCTGGCCAATCTGTTACTGACATTGCTGGCGCAGCACAAATAAGCCAATGGGCAAAGTGGATTTTGTACTTTAGCAGAGCCTGTTAAACTAAACAGCTCGAAACGGCAAGACTATGGAGTCATCAGTTGCCTGCGAAATTGAAAACATTGATGATCCCGCTCTATTTCGTGCTGTGGCTGTGGGTTGCATGGTTGCCCGACTACAGCGCCGCGCCGCCTTTGTATTGGTTACTATTGGCGGTACTGGCCTGGCTGAATGCCGATTTTTACAGTGGGCTGATCCATATCTATCTGGACTACAGACCGCTCGACAAACAAAAAGGCTTTGAACGCTTGTTTCATTATCAGGGCGATCGCAGCAGTGCCGAATTTGAAGTGATGAAACAGCAGGTATTAGCAAAGGCCAGCTGGCTGGAAGAAGTCGTCTACAGTTTTAAAATTCACCACCACAATGTGCGGCCTTATCTGCAGTTCACTTACAGTCACTTCTTTTTTGAGACTTTCCCGGCTGCGGCATTTTTACTGGCACTGACTGCATTGTTACTGCCACTGACCAGCGGTTTGCCGGCAGATTCACTGTTGTTTATTCTGCTGTTGTGCTCGGTCATTGTGCTGCACACCAATCATATTCATGCCTGTGTGCATGGTTCCAAGCAAATGCGGCGAGGGGTGAAACTGATCCGTTTGCTGCAAAAAGCCGGGCTGATGTATAGCGCAAGGCGCCATCATGAGCATCACAAAGATGGTTTGCAGGGTTTTTGTCTGATCAGCGGCCACACCGATTTTCTGGTGGACCGCATCTGTGGCTGGTTATTGCAAAAAGGCTGGATCAGTCAGGCCGAATGGCGCGGCGAACGCTAAACACCGGGCGATCATTCGGTTGAAGTGGATCCTGTTCGACGCGGCTGATAGCTAAACGCCGGACTGGGCTGGGCCAATAATTGAAAATAATCAAAACCATATCCGGTGCCACTGGCGCGTAAATATTGCAGGTGCAGGGTGAAAAACTGCAGCACCATTTTGCGGTATTCCTCCGGCGCCAGCGTTTCGCGCAGCAGCGCAGACTGCAGCCTGATCTTGCCGGTCAAAGCGCCTGGCAGTACGCCTGCATCAAACCGTCCCGAACTGATAATATCCTGCGGCGCAAACACTTCCTGCCAGCGCAGCTGTGGCGCATGTGTCAGCGCAGCCACACTCTGATGAAACGGGCTTGCACAGTTCGCGAGGCCTGTACTGGCCTGATTGCCGAGCGTCAGTAACGACCATTTATCGGCATGTTCCGCTGCCAGCTGTTGTTGTAGCTGATGCGCCAGCCGCGCTGCCAGCAAACCACCGCTGGAATGGCCGACAATCAGCAGTTCACCGTCAGGCGGCAGTGCGCGCACATCATCCGCCAATTGGGTGGCCCATTGACTCAGCCGTTGTTCCAGCGCCGGCCAATAGGCGCTCAGCACCGCATGGGTAAACAAAAAGTCGCCGAGCAGATAATGCAGATAAAGTTTGTGGTCATAGCGACGCAAGCCCAGATCGGTCAGCAACATCAGTACCGGCAGGACCAGCCAGCCAAGCCAGGACAGCTGCGTCAGGCCGGCTAACCCGAATGCCGCACCGCTACAGAGCGCCAGCAACATGGCGAGCATCACCACCGGGTACAGCATAAAACAATTAAACAGCATCGACTGGCCTTGCGGCCGCCATAAGGCAATATTGGTCAGCATCAACTGGCTCATCCTAAGCCACCACCACCAGCCGGCGCCCGGCGTTGGCCGAAAATGCGGCTGGATCAAATCCAGCATTTCGGCAAAACGGTAATCACCGCCCGGGCCGTCCTGTTGTTGCCAATCGCACTGACTGAACTGCTCGCCAGTCTGCAACGGCCCAATCGTCAGTGCCGACATTTTCCGTCTTTTACTGCGACTGGCTTCGCGTTTTAACAGCTGGTGATAAAAGCCGCTGCCGCGTGGGTCAAAACCCATCAGGTAAACCACCCGACGCTGGCGGATCTGTGGTTCTGCACTCATGTGCGCGCGGCCTCAACCAGCAACTGAACTGCATGGTCCAGTTCGGCCTCGGTGTGGCCTTCACAGATAAAATAGCGCAGCCGCGCCGATTGCTCCGGCACGGCCGGGTACAAGATCGGCATCACACTGATGCCAAGCTGCTGTAGCCGGTTCGCCAGCTGCGTCACCCGGATCGAACTGCCGAAAATCGCCGGCACCACAGCATAACCGCTGGCCTCGCCAGTGTTAAAACCGGCCTGCTGCATGGCGTGCAGGAAATATTTGCCGTTGTGCTGCAAACGTTGCACCCGGTCCGGTTCAGCCAGCATCAGTTGCAAGGCAGCCAGCGACGCAGCCGCCACCGGCGGTGGCATACCAACGCTATATAAAAAACCTGGTGCGAGGAATTTCAGGTGTTCAATCAGCGCATAACTACCGGCGATGTAACCGCCACAACCGGCCAGACTTTTGCTCAGCGTGCCCATCCAGATATCAACAGCGTCGCCCGGCAGGTCAAAATGTTCGCGAATACCGAGGCCACGCGCGCCCATCACGCCAAAAGAATGGGCCTCGTCGACCATCAGCAGCGCCTGATATTGCTGTTTCAGCGTCACTAAGCCCGGCAGGTCGGGAAAATCACCGTCCATCGAATAGATGCCTTCCACCACGATCAGCACACGCTCGTAGTTGTGGCGATGTTCGCGCAGCATTTGCTGCAGCTGAGTCAGATTGTTATGGCCAAACGGCAGTCGGGTGGCGCCGGACAGCTGACAACCTTGCAGGATTGAATTGTGCACCAGCTCGTCGTGCAAAATCAGGTCGCGCGGGCCAAACAAATAACCAATAGTCGTGACATTG
>JAIXSW010000367.1 GCA_027484495.1 Gammaproteobacteria bacterium | reverse complement strand
GATGCGACAATCCGCGTGGAAAGATATGCGCTTGTTATACGGGATTTCACCTAAACCGCCAAGCCAAACAACCTGACCCCAAACTGCCCGCAACAACTCAAAAGGAAGCCCATTGTTCAGCAAAATTCTCTGGTTAAGCCTCGGCGGTGCGCTGGGATATTGGCTTTGCACTGAACTGGCGACTTGGCTGCTATCCTGGCTGACGCCAGCGCTGGGTATTGTCGATGCGCTGCTATGGGTTCAGTTAACTGAGCTGATCTTGCTGATTTTACTGGCGTTTGGTTTGCTGCAATTGGCGACACGGCAAAAAGCGCTGCATGCGCTGGCAGGCAGCGTGTTACTGCCGCTGGTCGTGGTGGTGAGCTGGAGCGGTACTTTATCGCTGTACCGCGCTGAACTGGATTTGGCGTTGACGCCAGCGCTGGCGCAGGTCCGCACTGTTGAGATGCCGCCTGCGAAGCAGCTGGAATTAGCACTACAGTGGCAACAACAGCAAGCGCCAACAGCGGCGCAGCTTTATGTTGAATTTGCCTCAGCGCGCAAACCTTATCTGACGCTGCATCTGCAACAACCGGGTAGCTGGACTTTAACCCGCCATTGGCTGCAGCTTCCAACTGATCCTGCGCAAACTAGTCTCAGCGCACTGGGTGAACCGCTGGAGCTGACGCCCGGCAACAGCCGGCACAGCATCGGTGAATTGTTTTTCTCGCTGCATTATCAGCTGGCGGGTCTGTTCAAACGTGCCGCCCAGCCGCTGCTGATTGGGCTGTCGATTGCGGTGCTGGCGCTCACGTTGTCTGGCATGTATTTGTTGTGGCAGCGCTGGCGGCAAGCGCGCAGGGCACAGGTGTCCGGCCATGTACTCGGTCGCGGGCCGTTGCGCTGGCATTTAGCCGGTGCGGTGCTGAGCCTGCCGTGGTTAATGTGGTTTTTTGGTTCAGCGCTGCTGACACAATACGGCAACTGGCAGCCAGGCCTGATTCAACAACACAGCGCGGCCTATTATCAGGCCCTGTTTCCACAACCGCAGCCATCAGCCGCTACCAAAGCATCAGTCATGACAGCAAACACACCGGATCTGGCGAAGTTGTTGAACACGCCGGGCTGGCCCGTCGCCAAAGTACAGCTGGATCTGGCCACCGGAACATGGCTGTTGACGGAACTGCCGGCCTGGCCGCAAACCGCGCCTTATCAGCTCCGGCAACAAACGCTGAATGCCCAGTTGCAGGTGCTACCGCAGGCTGATTATTGGCACAGTGCGCCCTGGGCGCTGCGAAATCTCGGCTACGCCGCGCATCAAAGTCTGTACGCCGGGCCTGCGATACGCGCTTTGCTGGCTTTTGGCGGTGTGCTCGCCGTCCTGATGCTGTGCGGGGCGGCAGAATCTCATGGCCGCAAACAACGTTGGTGGTTATTTGCTGTGCTGCGCGCGCTGACCAGCGGTTTTATGCTGGCCACGTTGTTGCTGATGTTGCTCAATGCGGTGATGCCACAATCCAGCACCGCCTTACTGACGCAGCTGGGCCTGTGCTGGGCATTTTGCGCCGTGGTGCTGATTGGCTGGACCTGCTGGCAGTACCGGTTGCAGCGCTAATATTTGAATCATAACTTTTGGTTATAGCTCCGCACTTTTTGATTCTTTTTATCTTGACCGAATTGTTTTAGTCTTACTCCCATCAAGAGATGTTCAGACGTCTGTATATCTGGAACTGCCGGAGCCTGGCGACCGGTGGTCAGTACTGATTGCGGAGTAAACCGTTGCAATTATTCACTTTTCCTCTGCAGGTTAGCGCGAATCGGCGCCACTTGCAGTCATCAAAGCGTGCCAGCGGGTTGCTGAAATCTTGGCTGCGGTTGCCTGCGTTGTTGCTGCCAACCCTGTTTTTGCTTGCAGCGCCACAGCTGCAGGCCAACCCTCAGCAGTCAGCGCAAAAAGAAGTGCGGCTGCTGAACGTATCTTATGACCCAACCCGCGAGTTTTACCGCGATATCAATCAGCATTTTGCCAAAGTCTGGCTGGAGAAAACCGGCCAGAAGCTGATTGTCGAACAGTCGCATGGCGGCTCCGGTAGCCAGTCTCGTGCTGTGCTCGATGGCCTGCGGGCTGATGTCGTCACTTTAGCGCTGGCAGCGGACATTGACCCGCTGGCACGGGTTGGCAAGCTGATCGCGCCGGATTGGCAACAGCAGTTACCGCATAACAGCGCGCCTTACAGTTCGACCATTGTGTTTTTGGTGCGCAAAGGCAATCCGCTGAAAATCCATGACTGGAATGATTTGGCGCGCGACAACATTGATGTGATCACGCCCAATCCGAAAACGTCCGGTGGCGCGCGCTGGAACTATCTGGCGGCCTGGGCTTATGGCCTGAAAAGCAGCGGCACCGAAGCTGGCGCCAAAGCCTTTGTACAAAAGTTATATCGCAATGTGCCCGTGCTCGACAGCGGTGCGCGGGCGTCGACCGGCACCTTTGCCCGCCGTGGTATTGGCGATGTGTTGTTAAGCTGGGAAAACGAAGCTTATCTGGCAGTGAAGGAATTAGGTGCTGATCAGTTTGAAATTGTGGTGCCGTCGATTTCGGTGCTGGCCGAACCACCGGTTGCCGTGGTGCAGAAAAACACCGAACGCAAAGGCACCACTGCGTTGGCGCAGGCTTACTTAGAGTTTTTATACACGCCAGCGGCGCAAAAGTTAGCGGCTGAGCATTATTTCCGGCCTATTCAGCCGGTGCCTGGCGTGCCGGCGTTGCCACAGCTGGAGCTGAAAACCATCGCTGATTTTGGCGGCTGGGATTTGGTACAAAAGCAGCATTTTGGCGAAGACGGTATTTTTGATCAGATTTATGCGCGCTGAGCCTTGGCTGCCTGTGACATGAGGAATCGCTGTGTTATTTAAGAAATCATCGCAAAAACCGGTGTTACCGGGTTTTGGTCTCAGTATGGGCTTTACCACCTTTTACCTGAGTCTGCTGGTGTTCCTGCCATTGTCCGCGCTGGTGCTGAAAAGCTTTGAGCTGGACTGGGCCGGTTTTGTCAAAGTGGTCGCCAGCGAGCGCGCCATCGCCAGCTATCAGCTGACTTTTGGCAGCTCCTTTATTGCCGCACTGATCAACCTGGTGTTTGGTTTGCTGGTGGCCTGGGTGCTGGTGCGTTACAGCTTTCCGTTTAAGAAAATCATCGATGCGCTGGTCGATTTGCCGTTTGCGTTGCCGACGGCTGTGGCCGGCATTGCGCTGACTGCCATCTATGCGCCGAATGGCTGGATTGGGCAGTACTTTTATCAGTGGGGCATCAAAATCGCCTATACGCCGATTGGTGTCACACTGGCGCTGGTGTTTATCGGCCTGCCTTTTGTCGTGCGTACCGTGCAGCCGGTGCTGGAAGATTTAGAACAGGAACTGGAAGAGGCAGCGGCCAGTTTAGGCGCCAACCGCTTGCAGATTTTTTGCCGGGTGATTTTTCCGGCGCTGATCCCGTCCTTGCTGACTGGTTTCGCTTTAGCTTTTGCCCGCGCTATCGGTGAGTACGGCTCTGTGGTGTTTATCAGCGGCAATATGCCATTTCGTACTGAGATCACGCCGCTGCTGATTATGTCGCGGCTCGAAGAATTTGATTATGCCGGTGCTGCCGCGCTTGGCACAGTGATGTTGTTGATTTCATTCTTGTTATTGTTACTGATTAATGCGTTGCAGCACTGGAGTCAGCAGCGGCACGGAGGTGGACGATGAGTGCAGGTTCAGGTCAGTTCCAACCCAGACGCGCGACAACAGAACCACTGTGGCTGCGGGCCATTTTATTAACGTTTGCACTGGGGTTTCTGGCGTTATTTTTGCTGTTACCGCTGGTGATTGTCTTTGGCGAAGCCTTTAGCAAGGGTTGGCAGGTTTATGTGGCCGCGGTGACTGAACCGGCCGCCGCCCATGCGATTAAGCTGACGCTGATCGCTGCCGCGATTGCGGTGCCCTGTAATGCGATTTTCGGCCTCGCGGCTAGCTGGGCCATTGCTAAATTTCAGTTCCGTGGCCGGCAGTTCCTGATCACCTTAATTGACCTACCGATTGCGGTGTCGCCGGTCATTGCCGGTCTCAGTCTGATGCTGATATTTGGTGCGCGTGGCTGGTGGGGCGAATGGCTGAATGACCACGATCTACAAGTGATGTTTGCCGTACCGGGTATTGTGCTGGCAACCATCTTTATTACCTTTCCTTATGTGGCGCGTGAGCTGATCCCGATGATGCAGCAGCAGGGTCGTGAAGCTGAAGAAGCCGCACTGACGCTGGGCGCCAGCGGCTGGCAGACCTTTATCCGCGTGACTTTGCCTTCAGTGAAATGGGCGCTGCTGTACGGCTTGATCCTCTGTAATGCACGGGCGATGGGCGAGTTTGGTGCGGTGTCGGTGGTGTCTGGTAAAATCCGTGAACAGACCAATACGATGCCGCTACACATCGAAATTCTGTACAACGAATATCAGTTTGCTGCTGCTTTTGCTGTGTCTTCATTATTGGCGTTACTGGCACTGCTGACCTTAGTCCTCAAAAGCAGCCTGGAATGGCGCGCCGCCCGCGATTTGGCCGAAGCCGAAGCTTGTCGCCGGCCTGAATAGAACCGGACGCGGCGCCGACTTGCCGCGTCCCGTTCGCTCGCTATACTCAATTTCGTTGTGTCCGTTGATTGAGTAGGCGAGATGAAAATTCTGCTGCTACTGCTGGGTGCTGTGCTGGTACGTGATTTATTGCTGCCTGCGGCGTGGGCGGCCACGCCATTGCAAGTGACTATGTTGATGGATTTCGGCCAGAAGAGCGCAGATGCCTATCAGCTGCAACAACAACAGTGGGAGATCCTACGCACTTATGCCGGGGATAAACTCGATGTTAAATATGAACATGTCAGTCTGCAGCGCAGTCTGGAATTAGTGCAGCAAGACGGCTATTGCAGCCTGAATAAACGCAAAACCCCACAACGTGAGCAGCATCTGCTGTTCTCCCGCTATCCGCTGAATATCGGCGCATCACTCAAACTGATCCACCCGGCTTCCAAGCCATTGCCAGCAGAAGTTGATCTGGCCGATTGGCTGCTTAGTTCACCGCGCAGTAAAATCGGCATTGCGGCAGGGCGCAGCTATGGCCCGGCGCTGGATCAACTGATTGCGCAGCACAGTGCGCGTTTTTATCAGCTCCCCGGTGAGGGGGCGCAAAGCAAACTCTGGTTGATGCTGGAAAAAGGCCGGCTCGATGCGCTGATTGATTACAGTGCTCGCAGCAGTTTACTGGCGAAACAGAGCGATGGTATTGCGGCCACGTCCATTCGGGGTGAACCCAATTTCATCGTCGGTTATTTGGTTTGTCATCCCAGTGCACGCGGTCAGCAGCTGATTAATCTGTTTGATCAGTTACTGCAGCAACCAGCGTTACAGCAACAGCTGTTGCGCAATTATCAGCAGTACTTTAGTCCGAACGAGTGGCAACAGGTGTCGGCGGAGATTGCCAGACTGTTCTCGCCTGAATGAGCGCAGGCGACAGGCGGCTTGTCTACTGGTGCGCGCTGTCGTTTTTCATCACCAGCTCAAACTCAGTCAATGGCAAAGGCTTGGACAGCAGATACCCCTGAATAAACTCGCAGCCGGATTGTTGCAGGAAGGCCAGCTGTTCTTCCGTTTCTACGCCTTCTGCCGTGGTCGTCACCTGCAGCGATTTTGCCAGCTGCAGAATGTTCTCCAGAATTGCCCGACCTTTGTAACTTCCCATGCCTTTGCGGATAAAACTCTGGTCAATCTTCAGGTTTTGCACCGGTAAACTCAAGACGGTCGCCAGATTTGAATGGCCGGTGCCGTAGTCGTCAATCGCGATGCCAATCCCGGCCTTTTTCAGCCTGTGCATGTTCTCAGCCGTATGCGTTTCATCTTCAATCAGACTGTATTCAGTGACTTCAATTTCCAGAAGCTGTGCCGGAATATCAAATTCACCAACTTTTTCAAAGATATAAGCAATCGTATTATCATCAACTAAATGCCGGGCTGAGAGGTTGATTGAGATAGGCATCACCTGTAGTCCCTGATCGAGCCATGCCCTGATTTGACGGCACGCCTGTTTAATCACGAAACGGTCCAGCTGTGGCATCAAATGGCTTTGCTCCGCCAACGGAATAAAGATCCCCGGCGAGACAAACTGGCCGTCTTGCTGCCAGCGTAACAGCGCTTCTGCAGAGACCGGCTGGCGGCTGACTGCGGCAAACTTGGGCTGGTAATGAAAAAACAGCTGTTCATCCCGAATGGCCTGATCTAACTGATGACACAGCAGAGCATTTTTTTGCAGTTGCAGAATAAGTCCCGGTTCAACCAGCAACATGCTGCCGCGACCGGCCGTTTTCGCTTGTCGCATCATCAATTCAGCACTGTGTAATTGTGACTCAAAGCTCTCAGTTGCTTGCAGTAATTGGTAGGTGGTACAGAAACTGAGTTTCACAGTAAAGCCTGAAAGGCGCAATTCAGTCCCCTGGAGTGATTGCAATTGTGCTAACCAGTAGGCCGGCGGCTGCTGACTCAGCAATATAAATTCAGCCCCCTGACTGCGGGCCAGAATATGTTCAGACCCTAAGCGCTGCTGCAGCAGGTTGCAACAAGCGGTGATCAGCATATCGCCGACGGCAAAACCAAAACTGTTATTCAGATTCGCCATGCCGTCGACATTCAGCAGATACATCCAGTGCATATCCGGTCTGTCCTGCAATAAGCGTTTAAGACCATTGAAATTTGCCACACCAGTCAGCGCATCGGTAAAAGCGAGCTGTTCAATCGACTGCTGGTAATTGCGTTGTTCCGTATTGTCTTTCAGAAATGCGATGTAGATAGGTTGACCTTCGAAGTTTGCCTGAGTCAGCGTGATATCCAGCGGGACTGTCGAGCCATCTTTGCGCAGACCTTCGACCTGGCGCAACCGATTCAGAAAGTGACCCGAGCGCTGGGCCTCCCTTCTGACCAAATGCTGTTGATGGTCCTGCCGGTGTTGCGGCGGGATCAGTAAATTGAGATCTTGCCCGATGAGCTCGGCGGCGGTGGGGTAGGCAAAAATCTTCAGTGCAGCCTGATTCACTTGCAAAACCCGACCATTGATATCAGCGCTGATGATGCCGTCCGTCGTACTATTGAGGACTAATTCGTTGAAAAGCTGCGTATGTTTATTGGCGGCCCTTTGTTGGTCGAGCGCGTCCAGCGTGCGGTTCAGCATCAGCTCCAACCGGCCAAACTCGTTACTGTCATTGACCTGTGCTCTGGCGTCATGCTCACCGGCTGAATAATGCTGCAACGTGAATTCTAAGCGGCGCAAACGCGAATGCAGGATCGGCTTTAGCAGCAGAAAAGTGAGTATGCCACTGAGCATCATACTGCCCAGATAAACCAGCATATTTTGCAGCGTAATTGCCAGACCCGACTGCAATGCGGGGCGCAAATCGTATTGCAGCAACACCCAGCCTTGCTCACCGGCAAATTGCAACGGTAAAGCCATCAGTAACTCATTGGTGTGGCTGGGAAGCTGGATTGGTTTGACCATTTGTTGTGCGGGTAAAGCGGCCAGTTTAGCTGCTATGGTGGCATCATAGGATTTGAGGCTTTCACCTTCGATTGCGACCTGGTGTGCCGCCACGATCTGTTGGTCCGGCGCCACAATCAGTACTGCTTTCACATGCGGGCTCTCTGATTTCAGTGAGGCCCAGTTTTTCAACGACGCTTCATCATGCTTCATCAGGTAAAGCTGCAGCAACGAATGCTGCTCCAGTAACCCGGTTTCCAGATGATGTTGTTCAATGTGGATCAGTTGCGTGCGCGTCATGCTCTGGTGCATGACATACAGTAACATCATGCCCAAACAGGATAGCGCCAGAGCCAGTAACAGCGGTAACAGACTGATATTAATCCGCATTACAGCGCTTCCAGATACTGAGTGTTAATGAGATTTTTGCAGTCACAGGGCTGAGAGATCATGCCAATATCGAGTAACACGCGCTGATAGTCTTGCATGATTTTTTGCATTTGGGCTTGGTTTGACAGCAGCTGTAGTTGCATCGCAACGGAAGGGATCTGCAGTTCGCCATAAGTGTGTGCCAATTCAGTGTCTGATAGCTTGAGCCTTTTGTTCAGTTGCGGATACCAATCTGGCCAGTTTTGCTGCATCAGCCGGAAATGCTGATGGTATTGCCGGATAAACTGCTGAACCTGTTGTGTGGATGGGGCATCTTCGCCGGTTTTACGCACGATCAGCACATCAAGGACTTCGCCCGGTACTTCTTTGCTGGTAAATAACACGCTTGCACCCGTCCGCAGCAGTTTGCTTTTTTCCGGCTCGAAGGTCATCACCGCATCGACTTCCCCATTTGCCATGGCCTGGGCATGGGCAGCTAAATCTAATCCAACAAGTTCGTAATCAGCTGCATTGAGGTGGTTCAGCGATAAAAAACGCTGCCACAAATAAGCCCCGAGTGCATTGCTTTCGATACCAACGCGCTTACCGGTGAGGTCGGAGATTTGTCGGATCCCGGGGCGGGCTAATAGCTGGTCGGCACCGTCTGAGATGTTGAATAACCAGATCACTTCAATCGGCAAGCCGCTGGCCGAGATCCGCACCGCTTCATCCAGCGTGACGGCGGCCATATTGATCGTACCTTTACGTAACCCATTCAGCACCTGACCCGCCGCGCGATACTCGATGAGCTGCACATCCAGCGCCTGAAAGGCCTGCTGATCGCGCGCTACATACAGTGGTTCATAACCGGGCCACAGATTGGTCCCTATCCGCAGTTTTGGTTCTGGATTCGGTTGGCAAGCGGCCAGACATAGCAACAAGCCGGGCAGGAGCACGGCTTTTATTCGTTTGATCATCTGGGTAGCTTGTCACTGCAATAAAAGACCTATAACAATTTAAAGACCATACAACGACAGACAGCAAGCAAACTTGGGGAAAAAGCTCGAAAAATCAGACCTTAAGACCCCAATCCTCAAATGCCTGCCGCGCCAGCTGTTCACGAAATTGCGGTGCGGCAATGTCGATCAGCGCTTTGGCCCGCTCAGTCAGGCTGCGGGCGCGTAAGTTGGCGACGCCATATTCAGTGACAATATAGTGCGCATGGGCGCGGGTGGTGACGACGCCTGCGCCCGGGCTTAACAACGAGCTGATGCGCGACACAGT
>JAIXSW010000189.1 GCA_027484495.1 Gammaproteobacteria bacterium | reverse complement strand
TTAAAGACATCTTATTCTCCTTGCCCGGTAGGGCTGTCCGCCAAACCAAACCAAAGTTGTAACGTGGCATAACTGCGCCATGGCGATAGTGCTGTGGCATCGAAGCCGGCGTGTTGGCGGGCCAGCGCTTTTTGAATACCTAAATCGCCACCGAGCCAAACATCCGTTTCTGACAGACCGCGCATACAGGCGTATGACACAGTCCAGGGGCCTATGCCTTTGATCGGTAACCACTGCGTTGGGTGTTGCTCTAGCGCACTGCTCATGCTGGCAGCAAGGGCCAACAGGGTTTGGCGCCGGGCGCCGGGAATTTTCAGCATCAACAACTCATCGGCGCAGACTTGTGCCGGGGTCGGAAATTGTCGCCATTGCACCTCGCTAACCTTCGCGACGGCACAACTTGGCGTAGCCTGTTCACTGCCCAGTACCAACAGACGATTGAGCTGCGCGCGTGCGCCGGCAATACTGACTTGCTGTCCTAAGATCGCGCGGATGCCAGCTTCCCAGGCCGACCAGACACCCGGAATGCGTAGGCCGGTTTTTACTTTGTTGCCAAGCTGCCCGCGCAGATGTTGTTCGATGACGTGCAAATCGGCATCCAGATCCAGCAAACGACGAATGTGTTTTACCACCGGTAACAGCGTGTCGTGATGATGCCAATGCAGAGTTAGCTGCAGCGCATGTTTATCCGGGATTGGCCGGACCTCAAACCAACCATGATGCTGCCCCTGGCCAGGTGGCCAGTCAATCAACCGGCCATAACGAGTACCATCGAGCCATTCCAGGCCACTTAAAGTGCGTTGTTGCCAGAACTCCAGCAATAAATGCCAGGCCAGTGGCGGGCGATAACTGAGTTCCAGCCCGATGACAGCAGAATTCTGCGACATGCGTTGTCCCCGTATTTGTGTCGGTGTCAGTTTTAGTTGTTGTTTAAATGCATCGTGGAAGCGTCGCAGGCTGTGAAATCCGGCCATTGCCGCAATATCAGTCACCGGCATCGTGGTTTGATGCAGCAGCTGTTTTGCAAACAGGATTTGTTGATACAAGGCGTATTGTTTAGGCGAAACCCCCAAATATTGCGCAAAGAGTTTGCGTAAATAGCGCTCGCTGATGCCGAGGCGTTCGCACAGACTGGCTTGGTTGCCGTCCTGCAGAGCGCCTTGATCTATTAGTTTCATCGCGCGGCGCAGACTGGTCTGGTTGCCTTGCCAGGCAGGAGAACCGGGGGCACTGTCAGGTCGACAGCGCAGACAGGGCCGAAAACCGGCCGCTGCAGCTGAGGCTGCGGAAGCAAAATACTGCACCTGATGTTCTGCCGGTGCCCGTGCCGGGCAAACCGGCCGGCAGTAAATGCCAGTGCTAAGGACTGCGACGTAAAACAGTCCATCAAAACGGGCGTCGCGGCTTAGCCGGGCTTGTTGGCAAATTTCGATAGCGGGTAATACTTCACTGTACACAGACGGCGCTCCAATGCAGATGAATGCGAGCAGTGTACAGCGAAGTATCATGCCGGATCAGCCAGATCCGGTACTGAATATCAGATATTCAAATCGACCTGTTGCATCAAGCCGACATTGCCTTGTTCAGTCAAAAAGATGCCGCTGCGTGCTATGCGGGCCATCAGCGCATCGCCGTCGTATAGCCCGAACGAGGTGGCGACCGATTGTGCCGAAATGGCACCGATGCCGGCGTCAGTCAGGCTCTGCAGCGCTTCACCCGGCCGCCAGATGCTCAGTTGTTGCCACGCGCTGTCGCTGCTATCAACAAAGCCGTCCTGATCCTCATCCAGTACAGCTAGTTCGGCAAAACCACTGCCGGTGCCGGGACCAAACAGTTCTTTGCCTTCTGTGATACGGCCATCCTGGTTACGATCATAACTCAGGTAATACTGGCCGTTCGCCAGTGTGGGTAACTTGGCACTGGTGCCGTTACTGAAAAAATCAAAGGATTGACTGGCACCTGTCCACTGAAAGCTTTGGCCTGTGGTGCTGAGCACCAACGGATCCTTCAGAATCGCTTCTTGCCGGATACTGAAGCTGGCATAACTTTCTTCCATGCTGAAGCTGAAGGCAAAACTCTGGCTGCTGCCATCTTCCAGCTGCACTGCACCGGCAAAGCTGGCTTCGACAGCCTGATAGCGATAATTGAATTCCATAATGGTGCGTTTTGTGGGGCCTTCGGGCGGCGCAGCTTCGTCATGCAGTTGCTGCTGCTGTGCCTGAATTTTTTCATAGGCACTGCCGTCGAGCCAACTCAGCAGTTTGCCACTGGTCAGTTGCTCAAGAATACGTTTGACGGTCCCAATACTTTCTTTGGCGCTGAATTGCTGACCATCTTCATTTTGTTCTTCGGATGACTTAGACTCGGTTTCTTTCTGTGGATCAACTGCTTGTGCTGATGGCGTTGCTACGGAAGCTGCGGGGGCGACTGCTGAAGTTTGCACTTCGATCCGGCTGTGTTGAAATAACTGCTGTTCGCGGGCACTAAAGGCCTGTGTGGCGCTGATGATGTTCATTGGATCCTCCCATCGGAAGTGATGGATTGCTGATCGCGTAATCGGCAGGATTCGATCAAACTTTAGGCGATTTTATGCTGGAAACATTTTTTCGACAGTTAAGTACCGAGCCGGATAGCATCAGCTTCCAGCAAACCATTGCGTTAATTGATGCTTTGTACGATTTCACGCCGACAGCGTTTCAGAATGGCGAACACAGCAATGCGGCGGGGGAGAACAATGGTTCTTGCAAGATCCTGGCGTTTGCCCTGCTGCACCAGTTATCAGAACCTCAAACATTGCAGTTGTTTGGCGATTTTTACCGGCTGGAAGTGCTGCCTGATGTCAAAGGTACCAATCACGCCAATATCCGCAATTTTATGCGCACGGGCTGGGACGGTGTTGAATTTCACGGCACGCCTTTAAGCGGAAAGGCCTGAAGGTCGTTCTGCTGCCCGATCGAAATTTAGGCGGTCAGGCTTTTTTTCTGACATTTCACCAATACGGATTCTATTTTTTTTGCTGAAAAAGGTTTGGCAATAAATCCGCAAGCACCCGCCAGAATACTTTGCTGCACATTCTCGACAGTGCTGTGGGCGGTCATGATCACGACGTTCGCATTCGGGTTTATTTCTTTGAGCTGGCGTAATAAAGTTTTGCCATCGCAATCTGGCAGTTCTATATCCAGAAAAACAACATCCTGATGTTGTTTGGTATAGCTACTGATACCAACGCTGCCATTTGCAGCCTCACTGACATGAGTGATACCAAGTAACATCAGCGTCTGACGCAGATATTCGCGGACTGAAGGTACATCGTCGATGATTAGTACTGAATAATCGGTCAATTTCATGCAAACATCCTTTGTTGTGTTACATCCTGCTGCGTTAAGTTGTAGTCGCTGTTTTGCGGAACTGCAACTTACGTTGTTTCGCGGCGCGTGATGCTAACAAAGTCGCTGCCTCCTTGCATCTTTTTTACTCAAGCAACTTTGCACATAGCGCAACACAACGGCAAAAGCTGCAGTAATAATCGGCATCTTGACTGAATAATGTGCAATTGATTGCTTTGTCTGAGATTTTTGCTTTACCTTTGAAACTCCTTTTGTATAATGGCGCCTCAATCACAGGGGCATAGTTCCAATTGGTAGAACAGCGGTCTCCAAAACCGATGGTTGGGGGTTCGAATCCCTCTGCCCCTGCCAATTCTCTCAGGCAAGACCCAAAAAGGTACTGAGATGAATCCAGACGTGACAGAAAACATCACATCTTCCATGTCAGAGCTGCAACTGCAGTTCTTACAGCATTTAAAAATCCAACCTTTACAAAGCAATCTGGCTGCGCCGGATTATCAGGCACCTCAACACGCTCCTGAAATCATAGTGCCTGCAGCGCAAGACTCCGCGCCCTTGCATCAGACAGCTGTGCAATCTGCACCTGCAGCGATCATGTCGCCAGAACCTGTGCTTCCGCAGTGGATCGCAGCTGAGTCCAGTTTGCCGCTGGTGCAGGATATGTGGGTTGTTTTGCAGCAAGCCGGTGTTCAGGCGCAATGGTTTTATCAAGCTGGTACCACAGAGATTTATCTAAGCGAAGCTGGTTTGTTCAGCGCGCCTCCACAGCAGTTTTTTACTGCGCAGAGCAAAAAGCAACTCTGGCGCAAACTGATTCAGTTGTTACCAACTGAAATATCTACCGACACGGACCCAACATGATCCAAATCCGCAGCGCCACGCCGGCTGATATCCCGGCGATGCTGGCCACAGAACAAGCCGCCACGGCTTATCCTTGGGCTGAATCTTCGTTTTCGAGCAGTTTTTCTGAACGCTATTTTAATGCGGTTGCGCTGCTAGATGACCAGGTGGTTGGGTTCTATATCGGCGAGCTGGTCGCTGGCGAAGCCAGTTTGTTTGATATTGCCGTGCATCCGCAGCTGCAGGGCAAGGCGATTGGCAAAGCACTGTTAAGTCATTTTCTGGATGAAGCCGAGCGGCGGCAAGCGACCGATTGCTGGTTAGAAGTTCGTGCATCCAATCACAAAGCGATAGCGCTATATCATCAGCAAGGCTTTCATCAAGTTGGGGTCAGACCAGCATACTACCCAGCTCCCGGTGGAAAAGAAGATGCTATTCTGATGGCCATGTCTTTGGCGATGCCGTCACTCTGAAACGGTGGGCCTGATTCACGGAGGCCCTATGCAATTGATCTGCAAAAGCTTTTTTGGTCGATATTGTAAACTCTCTTTAGCTAATTGTGCTTTGTTTTTACGCTACAGCGGGTGGTGTCTGATGCTTTGTTGTCTCAGTGCCTGTGGTGGTAGTGATCAGACAGACAGCGCCGGTAGCAGCCCGGTCAATGGCTCTATTTTATGGCGCGCCAGCGACAATCCGGCTTTTCCTGTTAGTACTGCGGTAGCTGAAGGCTTCAATGAGTCGATGCTGGAACAAGGGTACAGTGCGGCACGCTCCACACCAGGTTTGTATGCAGTATTGGTGTTACGCCGTGGCCGGTTAGTCGGCGAGGCTTATTTCAGCGGCCGCAAATCGACTGATTTATTGCATTTGCGCTCGGTGACCAAGACTGTGATCGGTCATTTGATTGGGGCAGCGATCAGTCAGGGCAAAATTCAGAGTCTGCAACAGCCGATCAATGAATTATTACCACAGCGCTATCGCAATCTGTTGAATGGCAAAGCACCGGTCACAGTCGCGGATTTGCTCAGTATGCGCAGTGGATTTGCCTGGGACGAAAGTACACTGGCTGGTTTTGAACAGTGGGTGATGTCGGCAGATCCAACCCGCTATGTGCTGGAGCAAGCGCAGACGCAGCTACCGGGTACAGAATTTCGCTATAACTCAGCCAATTTTCATTTGTTGTCGGTGATCCTCAGCGAGCAAACCGGGATGGCCACCCGCGATTACGCCCGGCAAGTGTTATTCATGCCGCTTGGCATTAGTAACTTTCGCTGGGAAAAACTAAAAGATGGTTATGACAATGGCGGCGCCGGTCTGGAACTCACCGCGCGTGATCTGGCTAAACTGGGAGTTTTGTGGCAGCAACAGGGCCGTTGGGGTAGCCAGCAAGTGTTGAATCAGGCCTACGTAATGAATAGCGCGAGTGTGCAGCAGCCACGCAGCCGTATTTTTGCCGGGCTCAGCATCAGCGGATATGGTTATGGCTGGTGGTTGTTCAAACAGAATAATCAACCGGCGGGTCAACTGGCATGGGGCTATGGCGGCCAGTTTGTCATGACGATCCCGGAGCAGGAATTGACTTTGCTGTTGATGGCCAATAATCAGACTACTGATGTGACGCCACAGGAAAATGCTGTGATGCAGTTGGCGACACAATGGTTTTTGCCGGCAGTACAATAAAAACAGGGGGAAATCCGGCGGGTCAGACAGGTTTTCGTACTTCGCCAACGCGCTGGTTACTGCTATAATCGGCGCCATTTTTCGCCGGACTCCAGCTGCAGTGCAACACTGCCTCAGAGCCGGCCGCCCATTAAGCTTATATTCGGAACTCACTCAGGCATGGCCAGCGCAGAATTTCTTCAAGAAGTCAGTATACGCAGAACCTTTGCGATCATCTCTCACCCGGACGCCGGTAAAACTACCATTACAGAAAAAGTGCTGTTATTCGGACAGTTGATCCAGAAAGCCGGTACCGTCAAAGGTAAAAAATCCGGCCAGTACGCCACGTCTGACTGGATGGAAATGGAAAAAGAACGCGGCATCTCGGTCACCACTTCTGTGATGCAGTTTCCGTATGCCGATTGCCTGGTTAACCTGCTTGATACGCCAGGCCACGAAGATTTCTCGGAAGATACCTACCGCACGCTGACTGCAGTCGATAGCTGCCTGATGGTGATCGACGGCGCCAAAGGTGTTGAAGAACGTACCATCAAGCTGATGGAAGTGACCCGTTTACGCGACACGCCAATCATCACTTTTATGAACAAAATGGACCGTGATATCCGCGATCCTATTGATTTGCTTGATGAAGTGGAAAGCGTACTGAAAATTGCCTGTGCACCAATTACCTGGCCTATTGGCTCGGGCAAAGAGTTTAAGGGTATCTATCACATCCTGCGCGATGAAGTGATTTTCTACAAATCCGGTATGGGCCACACCATTCAGGACGTCGACATCATCAAAGGCATCAACAACCCTGAATTAGATGCCCGCATTGGTTATTTTGCCGCCGACCTGCGTGAGCAAATGGAATTGGTGCAGGGCGCCAGCCATGAGTTTGACCGCGAAGCGTTTTTAAAAGGCGAATTGACGCCGGTATTCTTTGGTACTGCGCTTGGTAACTTCGGTGTGGACCACATGCTGGATGGCCTGACTGACTGGGCGCCGGCGCCGCAACACCGTGCGACCACCGGCCGTACCGTCGAACCAACAGAAGAAGGCTTCTCTGGGTTTGTGTTTAAAATTCAGGCCAATATGGACCCGAAACACCGCGACCGCGTGGCGTTTTTACGTATCTGTTCCGGTAAGTACGAAAAAGGCATGAAAATGCACCACGTTCGCATCGGTAAAGACGTGCTGGTGCCACATGCGCTGACGTTCCTCGCCGGCGACCGTGAACACGTTGAAGAAGCATTTCCGGGCGACATCATTGGTTTACACAACCACGGCACCATTCAAATCGGTGACACTTTCAGTTCTGGCGAGAAATTTACCTTTACCGGTATTCCAAACTTTGCGCCTGAATTATTCCGCCGGATCCGCCTGCGTGACCCGCTGAAACAAAAACAATTATTAAAAGGTCTGGTACAGCTGGCCGAAGAGGGCGCGGTTCAGGTGTTCCGCCCGCTCGATAACAACGATCTGATCGTCGGCGCCGTCGGTGTGCTGCAATTTGATGTGGTCGTGCACCGGTTAAAATCCGAATACAACGTCGATGCGATTTACGAAAGCGTCAACGTCAGCACGGCGCGTTGGGTCTATTCAGAAGATGGCAAAGCGTTGGAAGAATTTAAGAACAAGGCCAGCACCAATCTGGCACTGGATGGCGGTGACAACTTAAGTTACCTGGCCCCGACGATGGTGAACCTGAACCTGGCGATGGAACGGCATCCGAAGATCCGTTTCCACAAAACCCGTGAGCACGCCCACGCCGGTTAATTTCAAGGTTTTACACAGGATTAAAAATGAATATCAAACAGTTATTGGCCGCGAAAACGCAGGCTGCCATGATCAAAGTCGGTTTGCCGGCGGATACCAATACCGCGGTGACGCAAAGCACTAAAGTTGAATTTGGTGATTACCAGATTAACGGCGCTATGGCTGCCGCTAAGTTGTTAAAAACCAATCCGCGTGCTTTAGCGCAGCAGCTGGTCGACGCACTGGAATTGGCTGATCTCGCGGATAAAGTCGAAATCGCTGGTCCAGGTTTTATCAACGTGACGTTAAAACCAGACTGGCTGGCCGCACAGTTGCAGCACGCGGTGACAGACCCACG
>JAIXSW010000232.1 GCA_027484495.1 Gammaproteobacteria bacterium | reverse complement strand
TCTATAGCACAAGCAGACAAAAGACCATTAGCACTGGATGCTGGTCTGCAGCTCAACTGGTTTTTGCCCGGACTGCATCTTAAATTCAACTGGTGGCACGATATCAGCCAGCAATATGATGGGCAGCATCTGCGGTTGGCAGCCAGTACAGGCTGGCACAGCCGCATTGGTGAATGGCAATTTGGTGCAGCACTGGCATGGAAGGATCAGCACTTAATGCATACTTATTATGGTCTGAACGCACAGGAAGGTGACGGTCTGGAATACCGTGCTAAGGCCAGCTGGCAACCCGAAATCAGTCTGCAATGGCAATATCCGCTTACTGAGCGCTGGCAATTATTAAGTTTATGGCGTTATCGCTGGTTTAATGCCGATGTGGCAATACCGGCCGAGCCCGGCAGGATGCAGAGCCCTTTGTTGCAGGAATCTACAGTTAAAAGCTGGTTTGTCGGCTTCAGTTACCGGTTTCTCTGATGCGGGCTGTGGTTTTGTTCACGATGCTATGGAGCGGTCTGGTGCAGGCGATGCAGTCAGATGCGCAATGTGATCGCGCTTTGTGTTGGCAGGTGCAGCCCGTAGTTTGTATCGCCAATCAGACTGCGGATAGCTGTGCACTGGACTTTCAGCTGTCATGGCAACATCCCCAACCCATTTCCGTCTGCGCAGAGCTGGCCGGACAATCATTACATTGCTGGCAGCAACAAACTTCCGGTCGGCTGCAATATCAAGCGCAGTTGGATGGCCCGGGTCAACTGCTCTTGCTGGTCGATGGCAAGATGCGCCTGAGCCGGCAATTATCGGTTTTAAGTCGTCAACCGGATCGCAAACGCCGGTTAGTCGCCCCCTGGAGTGTGTTCTGATGAGTAAAATCCTGTTAGTGGAAGATGACCAACGCTTGGCCAGTTTAGTGCAGAGCTTTTTGCAACAACACGGTTACAGTGTCCAAATCTGTGACAACGGCCTGCGGGCCGAACAAGCCTGTAAAGAATTCGGCCCGGAGCTGGTCGTGCTTGATTTGATGTTGCCGGGCCTTGATGGCTTTGCCGTCTGTAGGGCGCTACGCGGCTGGTATCGCCAGCCCATTCTGATGCTGACGGCCAAACAAAGTGATATCGACCAGGTGCTGGGACTCGAACTCGGCGCTGATGACTATGTAATTAAGCCAGTTGAACCCCGGGTGCTATTGGCCCGCATTCATGCGCTGCTGCGCCGCACTCAGGGCGGCACCAATGCCGATCAGCAACGCCTTGAATTTGGCAAACTGAAACTGAATCAATCAGCCCGCGAAGCCTACTATGCGGAGCAGTTGGTAGAGCTGACCAGTTACGAGTTCGACCTGTTGTGGATGCTGGCGAAACACGCCGGTCAGACCGTCCGGCGCGAAGCGATCCACAAACAAATCATTGGTCGTGAATACGACGGCCTTGATCGGACAGTTGATGTGCGTGTGTCACATTTACGCCGCAAACTCGGCGACAACGCTGAAACGCCGTTTCGGATCAAAACAGTCTGGGGCAAAGGCTATCTGTTTGTCGCCGACGCCTGGAACTGAGCATGCGCCGGTTATTCCTGCGATTTTATCTGTTTATTTTATTGGTATTACTGGCGATCGGCTGGTCGGTCGAACGGTTGTGGGAGCAAAGCCAAAGCCCGGATTTACCGGGCTGGGTTGAATTACTGGGGCAAAGTCTGGCCTACCAGCTGGCTACACCAGATCTCAGTGCCGAACAGGTTGCCGCCCAACTGAATTTGCCACTGCAAACGCTGCCCGCCCAAAGTATTGCCTGGTCTGAAGCCGAACAACAGGCGCTGGAACGTGGTCAGCTGGTGCCACTGTTCAGTGATAACCAGGTGTACTTTTATCAGACGCAGCAAAATCAGCTGCTGCAATTTGGTCCGGTGCAGGTGGAAGCGCCGGTACACAACACTTACCTGTTTACTCTGTTATTTTTTCTGTTGCTGGGGGTGGCGCTGGCAGGCTGGCTCTGGCCGGTTGCCCGTGATATTGAACGGCTGCAACGCCAGTTACACCAGTTTGGCCAGGGCATGCAATTGCCGGATCCACCGCTACCGGACAGTTCATTACTAGCGCCTATCGCCCGCAGTGTGCGGCAAATGGCCAGTCAAATCATCCGGTTAATGTCGCTGCAGCGTGAAATGACCCATGCGGTATCCCACGAACTGCGCACACCGCTGGCCCGGCTAAAATTCGCGCTGGAGTTACAGCCGTTGGCGGACAGCGAAAAACAGGCGATGCAACAAGATCTGGCCGAGCTTGACCAGCTGGTCGACGAAATGCTCGATTACGCCAGGCTCGAAGCGCAAACGGTCCGGCTGACTTTTGAAGAGGTTGATCTGGTCGAGTTACTGGAAAATCTGCTGGAAAAGCTGGCGCCGTTACCTGGGGCTCCGATCTTACTGCAACGCCCGGCTCGGTTGCGCTGGACCTGTGATGGTCACTATCTGGAGCGGGCCCTGCAGAACTTGCTGTTGAATGCCAAAAGATATGCCCACAGTCAGGTCATGTTGACCGTGCAACAACACGGCAACCGGTTGCATTTGGTAGTTGAAGATGATGGTCCGGGCATTCCGCCGGATCAGCGCGAAGCCATCTTGCAACCTTTTGTTCGCGTCGATCAAAGCCGCAGCCGCGATAAAGGTGGTTTTGGCCTCGGACTGGCGATTGTCAGCCGCATCATCGGCTGGCATCAGGGCCGGTTAGCGATTGATGATTCACTGCTCGGTGGCGCCCGCTTCAGTCTGGCATTGCCGGCGGATCCGGCCGGCAGCAAAAAAAAACCGCGGTCTGAGTAACCGCGGTTTTGCATTTAGCCGGGATAAGCTGTCGAATTACAGCCCAAGGTTGGCAAGGAAATCATCGTCGACATCATTGCCTGCGGCCGGCGTCGGAACAGCGCTGGGCTGACTGTGCGCGTTGGCCAGAATGTCATCGACATTCTCTTCTTCGGCAGTTTCAAAGTCATGTAACTGAATAAATTCGGTTTTATCCATCGCCAGTTCGAGATAAAAAATGTTGTGCAATGGCGTGTTAAAAGTAACGCGGCGCGCTTGTGGCTGATCCAACTGGGTATTGATCAGGATCTGGACCTGTTTGTTGATCGCCATCATTTTTGGTTGGCTTTGATTGATCGACGTCTGCAGTTCCTGCCGCACGCGATTGGTAAAATCACCAACAATTTGGTTCATCAGCTCACCCATCACGTTACCGACTTCGTCGGACGTGTGGAACTGCGCCAGTTCAGTTTCCGGCATCCCCATACTCATCATATATTTGCGGTAGATTTCCATCGCGGCTTCTGCCGTGAAGTTGATCACAACCAGACCAGAAAAACCACCGTCAAACAACACAAAACAGCCTAAATCCGGGCGTAAACAAGTTTTGTGGATCTTTTGCACCATCGGAGAATAGGCGATTTGCGAATTGCCGGCGGCGGCAAACACCTGTGTGACTGACGCACAAAGCGTAATCAACACATCATCGGTGTTCAGTATTTTATTCTTTCTCATGAAGGCTCCTGTTTGGGCCAGATTTCAGCTACGTGATTATCATCAGGTCTGATAGTCACAGAAACACCGCATCAATTAAAAAATGGTGTTCCAGAACAACTTAGCAGATGGACGTCGTTCTGGAATACTATGCCAGCAAGCAGCAAGGCGCAACTTTGTTATGCAATTCCGCCGCCGCGCTACAACAACATTATGCATCGGCTCTGTAACAAAAACGCGCAGCGACTACGTCTTCGCTTCCCGTCGGACTGGAGTTCAGCTATGGTGTAGTTTTGACATGCCCCAAGCGCCAGCATAGAGACCAGTGTGGATGACCACCGATCCAAAGCCCTCCGTCGAAAATAGTTATAGCAAGAACTTAGGTAAGCTTATCAGCGGTTTACTTTCGGGCTCTCGCTTCCAGCTGTCGGTCTACGGTACCGCTGCACGTTTTTTCAGCCGCGACGAGCAAGACAGTGCGGAAATCACCGCGTTGCAGCAGGCCTGGGAACAAAGTCAGGCGCAACTGGCGCAGGCCACTCGCAAAACCGAAGCAATGCTGATCGCTGACGTTCAGCAAAAACGCCAACAATTGTTTGACGCCGAATATCGTTATGAGCAACTCCAGCAGCAGCGATATGCGCAGCTGTACCTGCTGTGTCAGCAGTTGCTGGAACTGACCGAAGGCCAAAACCGCCAGGAAACCATTTTGCGTTCGTCCCGCCTGCTCGGCACGCTGCAGCTGCTGGCACCCAGTGAAGGCGATGGCATGGCGGCGATGCAGCAAAAATATAAGCCGTTTTACAAAGCCGTGCTGAGCCTGCGTCTGCTCGATCATTTGCTCGAACAGAACCTGATCACCAATAGTTATATTTTGAAAAAAAACACCCAGCGTCAGCAGATGCTGCAGCTGCCGGACCAGCAGGCTTATTGCCCATTTCGCGATGACGTACAAATCCCGCTGCTGATGGCCGTGTTGCTGCAGGATGTCGGCCATTACCATCCAGACGCGATGCGGCTGTTACAGGCCGACGGCAGCCAACCCAGTTATCGTTTACAGTTCAACAGCATAGAGCGGCAGGAATTCCTCGAGATCAGCCTGCAGGCCAGCGTGCGTTTTTTGCTCAAAGGTATTGGCATGCCGGCATACCGCGGCAACTCAAAAAGCGAACGAGCTGAATATCAGCAAAACGAACAGGAAAAAATGGCTTTCGCCGCCACCGTCCTGCGCACCGCCGGCGCGCCTGGCAGCGGTGTAGGGAATTTGCTGCGCATCCCGCAGGTCTATGCCTCAGCAGTGCTGCCGGGCCGTGCACGTTTTGTCTATGAATCACTGCCCAAAGTCGCTTTGATCTTAAAAAATGGTGCCCGCGCCGGTCAGTATGACGAGCGGATGGTCGACCAGCTGTTGACCATCACCGGCATTTTCCCGCAAGGCTATGGCATTGTTTATTTGCCGAAAGATAAAACCTCAGCCAGCGCCGAACGCTACGAATTTGCCATCGTCAATTCGTTGTATCCGCCAAGTCCGGAAACGCCACTCTGCCGCGGTGTCACACGCAATTTACGTTACCGTACCTCCGGCACCAATCTGGCCGTCAGCGTCGATCACAATTTGTATTTTAAACCGGCACGGCAAAAACTGGCGGTGATCCCGGAAGCGCGTTTGCAGGAGATCCTCAGCAAGCTGTCATCGAGTTTTGAACCAGCGCAGTTGCGCCATTTTTTGCCACGCTGCTGGCATCCCGATGAGTTTTTTGCCGATCCGAAGCAGCAAAACCTGTGGAACCGCAACGAGCTGCAACAAAACTAATTCCTGCTAAGCGAATCTCTGACATGACTTCTGAACGTGAAAAAATGGCGCAACAACAATGGTTTGACCCACGCGACCGCGAACTCGCTGAACTGCGGCGCCGGGCCAAGCAACTGTGTCGTCAGCTCAATGACCAAGGCCCGGAGCCATTTAAAGCGCATCAGCAACTGGCCAGACAGCTGTTTGGCAAAGTTGGCAGTTGTTACATCGAGCCGGATTTCTGGTGTGACTACGGCGTGAACATCGAACTGGGGCAGCGCTTTTATGCCAATCATCATTGTGTGCTGCTGGACGCCGCCACTATCCGCATCGGCGATGATGTCATGCTCGGCCCCGCCGTACAGATTTACACGGTGACACATCCATTGCCAGCCAGTGAGCGGGTCACCGGCATCGAACAAGCGCTGCCGGTGCAGATCGCCGATCGGGTCTGGATTGGTGGCGGTGCTATTATTTTGCCCGGCGTGTGTATTGGCGAAGGCGCCGTGATCGCGGCCGGCACTGTAGTTAATCGTGATGTGGCGCCCTACACGCTGGTGGCCGGACAACCGGCACGGCTGATCAAAGAGCTGCCGCGCTGAGCATTGCTCACAGTCCTGCGCCCCTGACAATTCACAATTATGCGCTGAAGTGCGGATTTCCTTTCGTCTTTTACGATCATTCAAGCGCTATTGATGCGGTAAAATATCAGTTTTTCCGAACAGAGAAAGACTGAGATGGCGAACCGTCCCTCACTGGCGCTGATCGCGCTATTTGCCTCAGTGGTGGCTGTGACCCCGCTGGCGATTGATATGTACCTGCCGGCGATGCCGCTGTTAAGTCAGGCACTGCAGACCGATGCCGGCGCTGTGCAGCAATCTCTCAGTATTTTTCTGGCGTTTTATGCGATTGGCATGCTGCTGTTTGGGCCGCTGGCTGACGCGATTGGCCGGCGCACGCTGGTCTTGTTTGGTCTGACTGGATTTGTCGCCAGCAGTCTCTGGCTCAGCCAATGCACCAGCATTGAGAGTTTCCTGGTTGCTCGCGCTTTGCAGGCCTTTTTTGGCAGCGCCGCCACCGTGGTGGTCCCGGGCATGATCCGCCAGCTGTACCAGGAACACACCGCCAAAGGCATGTCATATGTGTCGATGATGATGATGCTGGCACCGCTGCTGGCGCCGGCGATTGGCAGTGGCGTCCTCAGCATCGCGGACTGGCGCTGGATCTTTCTGACGCTGGCCGGCTATGGCTTATTGATTTTGCTGTGCAGCTGGCGATTTTTCCCGGCGACACATCCGGACAGCAAGCGCAAACCAGAGTTTTTCAGCGCCTATCGCACGGTATTAAGCCGCCACATGGCGCAGCCGCTGATCGCCGTGTCGATGTTCGCCTCGTTCAGTTTTTTCTGTTTTCTGACTGCAGTACCCTTTATCTACATCGGTCATTTCCACGTGGATACCACCACTTTCAGTGTGTTGTTTGGCTGTAATGTGCTGGCGCTGATCGCGGCGAACTTTGCCAATGCCCGACTGGTGGTAAAGCATGGCAGCGCACGTTTACTGCACATTGCTTTTGCCAGCGCGGGAGTCTGGGCATTGTTGCTGACATTGCTGGGTATCATTGACGCGCCGTTATGGGCAGTCGTCACAGCCATTATTCCACTGATGGCGAGCCTCGGGATTTGTGCCACCAACGCCGATGCGCTGATCCTGATGGAATTCCCGGAACATTCCGGCACCGCCACAGCTGTGATTGGCACGTTACGCTTTGGCGCCGGCGCAGCCGCCGGTCCCTTGTTGGCGCTCGGCGGTCAGACGTCGGTATTGCCGTTTGCCGTGCTGATGCTGAGCGGGGTCTGTGGCATGGGGCTGGCGTTGTGGTTCAGACGAGTCCGCGGTGCTACGCAGACTGCCTGAGATGTTGTTGCAGTAATAACACGATGTCGGCGCTTTTCCGCAGCAGGCGCAATTGCTGGAATAACACTTCTGCTTGCGGATACTGCAAACGCAGATAACTGAACCATTGTTTGATCCGGTTGCTGTAATACAGGCCTTTGTCGCCGGCAATTTCGTATTCCGAATAGCGCATCAGCATCTCCAGCACCTGCGGCCAGGGCATTAATGGCACGCCGTCGCGGATGCGTAGCGCCAGGTTCGGCTGCGCCAAAGCGCCACGCCCGAGCATAATGTCGCTGCTGCCCGATTGTTGCCGGCACAGCTGTGCATCGGCTGGTTGCCAGATCTCGCCGTTGGCGATCACCGGGATCGCAATGACTTTGCGAATTTCGGCGATCCAGGGCCAATAAGCCGGTGGCCGGTAGCCATCCGCTTTGGTACGGGCATGCACAGTCAGCTCAGATGCGCCGGCTTCAGCCAGCGCGCGGGCGTTATCCAGCGCCAGACTGGTGTCGTCAAAGCCAAGCCGCATTTTGGCGGTGACCGGAAACTGTGCCGGCACTGCACTGCGTACAGCCTGCATAATGCGGTACAACGTTTCCGTTTCTTTCAGCAGCACCGCACCGCCTTTGCTTTTATTCACCGTTTTGGCCGGACAGCCAAAATTCAGGTCCACGCCAGGCGACCCCAGTGCCACCGCGCGGGCGGCATTTTCAGCCAGCCATTCAGGTTCCTGGCCGAGCAGTTGCACCCGCACCGGTGTGCCCGCCGGCGTTTTGCCGCCATTGAGCAACTCTGGGCAAAGCCGGGTAAACACCCGGCGCGGCAACAGCTGGTCAACCACCCGGACAAATTCGGTGATGCATAAATCAAAACCACCAATCTGCGTCAGCATGTCGCGCATCAGATGGTCAACCACCCCTTCCATCGGGGCCAGAATAATCCGCATATTTGCGCCATTTCTCGGAAAAAGGGCGACATTTTAGCCAGAACCGCCGACAATTACCAAATATGCAGATAAGACCAGTCGATTGGCCTGAATGCCGGATAATGAAGGTGGTGGCCTGCCATGCTGGTCGATGGCGAATACCTGTGAGATTGATGTGTTGAAACGACTGATTTTAATGGTGATGGTACTCGCAGGTTTTGCCGGCCCGGCAGCGGCGCGGGCAAAACCTGACACCGTTTGCCCACAACCGCTGCGGGTCCATCTGGATTTACATGCTCCCTCAGCTTATTACGACCCCAGCGGGCAACTGCGTGGCATGGACGTTGAGATGGTACAGGCCATCATGCAGGCCGCCGGTTGCCAATGGCGCTGGCATGTCACACCGATGACCGGCGCCAGAATTATCAAAAGTCTGCAGGACGGTGATATTGATCTGATGATCCGGGCTTCCAAAACACCTGACCGCGACCGTTTTGCCTGGTTTAGCCAGCCGTACCGGCAGGAAATAGTCGGGTTGTACGCCAGAGTCCGTAGCGATTTGCCACAAACCCTGACACTGGCCGACGCGTTGCGGCTCGGCTTACGATTGATTGGCCCGGCCAGCGGTTGGTATGGCATCGAGTTCGAACAATACCGCAACCGGTTTCGCCAGGAAAAACGCTATACCGCCTATCCGGATGCCAAAATCGGCACTGAGCTGCTATTTGCCACACCCAGTCGCGGTGAGCTGGTGTTAATTGACGCCGACCTGTTTTATCATTTTGTTGGGCCGGATCGGGTGATGGATATCCGCCAGGCCAGCCCGAACCTGCATATCACCCCAGCGCATCTGATGGCCAGCCAGAAAACCGTCGGCCCCGCGACCATGGCAGCCCTGAATAAAGCCATCCGGCGGCTGCAACAAAGTGGCGAATTACAACAACTGGAACTCAGTTACCGGCCACAACTATTGCGCGACCAGCTTGATGGACAAGCAAAGCTGGGCGCGGCGCACAGGATCCGCTAAAATAGCCTTCTTTGAGATTTATACCGGACCCCTGCCATGTGCTCAGCCAAAGCCCTGAAGAAAAAAATCGCCAAACGTGCCAAACAAAAGAAAAATATTCAGGTCAAAAACTCAATCCGGCTGAAACATAAAGCCAGCGCCGAAGCCGATGTTGCTGCAGCAACCACAGCAGATCCAGAGCAGGTAACGTCCTCTGATCATGCGGCTGCTACGCCGGCGACGACTGAGGCCTGAGCGCCCGCAACTGAATTTGCACCAGCGCGTGGTCACTGCTGTAGCCGTCGCGCGCAAACTCTGGCCGGACTAAATGCTGATCGACGACCTGATAAGCGCTGACTTCACCACAAGCATGATGATGGCGCGGGTCAAACGCAGCCGACACCAACAGATAATCCAACACTTGCCCGGCCGCGCCATAATAATGGGTTGCGGGTCTGGTACCAGCGACCGCTAAAGCAGCGCTATCCTGCAGCATAAACAAAGGCCGTTGACTGCGATCGACTGCCAGCAATGGCTGTAACAATGCCGAACTCAACACATCGTTAAAATCACCGGCCAGCACTAATGGCTGCGCCTGACAGCGTGTGCCCAGCGCCTGCGCCAGCAAGGCCGCTTCATGGCCACGTTGCAGCTCAGAAACCCACAGCGCAAGCGCAGCGTCCGTCAGCTCCGCCGGGCGGCGTGATTTTAAATGCACGCTGGCGATAAACACCGGGCCAAACTGCGGAGTTTGGATTTGCACCAGAAGCGGACTGCGACTGAACTGGAAGCTGGTCAGCCCCAACTGCGCCAGCGCCGCCGGACTGGCCGTGACCGCTTCAGTACTGAGAATTGGATAGCGGCTGGCAATGGCCACCACCGGTTTGCTGAATACATGCTCGTCGACCAGTATCGGCGCTTCCGCCGTCGCGAACCAGTGATAACCCAGCGGGGCTAATAATTGCTGTAAAGCATCGACGGAGAAAACTTCCTGCAGCGCCAGTACGTCTGGCTGCTGTTGTTGCAGCAAGTTTTTGAGCCAGCTGGTTTTTTGCTGCCACTGCGCCGCGGAATAAATATTATCCCACTCATAACAAGCCAGCGGCGGCGCGGCAAAATTCAACAGATTTAATGTTGCTACACGCAGATCAGTCATGTCCGGACTCCTCAACACGGACGCTGTCGGATCTCAGCAAAATAACACAAAGCTGCCAATCTGCTGCGGCTTAATGTCCCCGGATGGCCGGGTTAATCAGGAACAACAAACGGTCCAGATTCAGTTTATCGTAGGGCATGAAGCGGCTGGGTTTGCCGGGGCGTTCGATGAGCAACGCTTGATCCAGAAAGGTCAGACAAGCATTGCAGGTATGAATTTTTTGACCATCCACGTCAAACCGGCATTGGCTCAACTGCAGGAACTGTATGATCCGGCTGCGGATTTTTGACATCATCAATATTTCCCTCCATTTATCACCAGTGTCTGGTAACCAACCAGACCTGAGGTGTGACTGAGGAAAATCACTGCAGTTCCCGCTTATTTTAAGGTCGGACCTGTCGTCTGCTCGTCAGGCCGATCTGTCGCGGCTACCGGCTGCAGTTCCAGCCACAGATCATCCATCACTTTAGGCGCATCCAGCCTCGACGCTTTAAAATTCCATGGTGATGGCGTCAGCCCGATCTCGCGCAGCACGCCTTCCCCGGTTTTATCCCAGCTCGACAGATAAATTTTTGCCCCGTCCCAGCCCGGCAGCCCGAGAGCTGCCGCATCGTAACGGATCTTGATCAGCCCTTTGGCAGCATCAACCTGCAGCTGCGGCGCGGCACCAAGCTTTTTGCCGGTCGCGCTGCGGCTGGCACCTTCGGCATTAAACACCGAGTTGCCCCAGCCAAACAGGAAATGCCCCAACTGCCAGTTCAGCTGCTGCGGCATTGCCCGCCCTATTCCGGGCAGTTGCTGAGCCGATGGCAACTGTGGCGCACCGGGTACATGGAAAAACAGCGCCAGATGCACATTGTCAAAACCGTTGGCGGGTGCCCAAAACTGGCTGATTTGCTGCATTTGCAGTTCCAGCTCCAACACATTGCCACCAGCCCGGGCCCGCAGAGCGCGGATATCGCGTTGCTGCTGCGAATGTTGTTGGGTTGGGCCGGTGTAACTGCCATCAAACCCATGATCATCGCCGGCCGGATCTGTCACATCGGCCTGCCAGCTGGCGTTGGCGACTTCCGTCTGAAATTGCCATTCGCGGCTCAGTGCACCGGTTTTCGGCTGATACAGTTGCAATCGCTGCTGTTGCCGGCCTAAATCCCGCACCGGCAGTAAAAACCGGAAAGAGCCATCAGCGGCAGCTTTGACTGCTGCCAGCTGCTGCAGTTGCCCGTTCAGCACCGGCAGAATAGGCACCTCCGGCTGGTCAGTATGACCCTGTATCCAGACATCCTGCTGCAGCGTCCCTTGCGGTAGCGAGTGCCACTGCAATACCGCAGTGCTGCTGAGCGGAGTGACATTGCTACCAGCCTGCGGTTGCAACACCAGCACAGCACGGCCCGGCAGTTCCAGCGTCAGTTCTCCGGCGCTGTTCGGTTGCAGCGGTGCCGACAATGCATCCGGACTTTGCCACAGCACTTTGGCCTGCTGAGTGCCCAGCGCCAACGCACTAAGCAAGCGCGGACTGTCGGCGGTATTCATCACCACCACTGCGGTCTGACCCGCTGCACGCATCTGATAAGCCAGGATACCGGCGCCCTGCGCATCAGCCTGCAGCAGCTTAAACTCGCCGCGGCTGAATAATTTGTGCTGTTTGCGTAGGTCCGCCAGTTGGCGAATCTGCTGATACATGCTGTGCTGGCGATTAAATGCATCACCCGTCGCGCCCCAACCACCGTCGAACATCGCCTGTCGCGTTTCGGGCAGCAGTTGTTCATCGCCCTGATAAATCACCGGAATACCGGGAATGGTAAACAATAAGGCATAAGCCTGCAGAAAAGCCGCCGGACTACCGGCCGCCAGAAATCGTTTGGTATCGTGATTATTCAGGAAGGTTGGTAGTAAATGAGGCTGCGGAAACTGACTGACATGTTGCTGCAAGCGATAACCGAGCTGCGCCGGCGGCTGGCCTTCTGCCAGTACCTGATTCAGCTCAAAATACAGCGGAAAGGCGATGACGGAATTCAGCTCAGGCTGCGCTGCACTCCCGAGAAAACGCCGGATTTTCTGTTCGCCGTCGGCCTGAAACGGTTTAGACGCCTCAAACACTTCGCCAAAGGCGAGAAAATG
>JAIXSW010000459.1 GCA_027484495.1 Gammaproteobacteria bacterium | reverse complement strand
CTTCGCCGGCTTCACGGCCATAGCCATTGACGACGTTGACTACACCGGCAGGCAGCAAATCTTCAATAATTTCGATGAATTTGAGGATAGACCACGGTGTTTGTTCGGCCGGTTTTAATACCACACAGTTGCCGGCAGCCAACGCCGGTGCCAGTTTCCACGCGGCCATCAACAGCGGGAAATTCCACGGAATGATCTGACCCACCACCCCCAGTGGCTCGTGAAAATGATAAGCGATGGTGTGCTGGTCGATTTCACCAATACTGCCTTCCTGCGCCCGGATCGCCGCCGCGAAATAGCGGAAATGGTCAACGGCCAGCGGGACGTCGGCGTTTAGGGTTTCCCGCACGGCCTTGCCATTATCCCAGGTCTCGGCCACGGCAATTTGTTCCAGATGTTGTTCCAGACGGTCGGCGATTTTCAGTAATAGGTTCGAACGAAAGGTCACTGAAGTGCTGCCCCAGCTCGCCTTGGCAGCATGGGCGGCGTCCAAGGCCAGTTCAATATCTTCTGCAGTTGAACGTGGGATCTGGCAAAACGGCAGTCCTGTCACCGGCGAAATGTTATCGAAGTACTGACCTTTCACCGGCGCCAGCCACTCGCCACCAATGTAATTGCCATATTGTGCTTTGACGGCAACGATGGCGCCGTCTTGCCCTGGATTTGCATAAATCATCATCTACCCCGTGGATTTGTTGTTATGGTCAGCTGGTCGATGCCATCTGCCTTGTCCACTCTGATGTTATGCCTGCCGTCCGGCGCTGAACATTCGCCGGACGAACAGAAAAACCAGTACTAAAGTCGTAATTTTGCCTGTCAGCGGATCAGCTCATACTGCTTAGCGGCGGTATCAGTTTGCAGGCCAAAATGGCCCAGCGCATAGGTATAAGTCGCGTCCTGACTCCAGATACTGCTGCTGTGCACACCATAAATCAGGCAAGAGCCGGTGCTGCATACCACCTGATCGATATTGCTTTTAATCGAATAGACCCGGGCGCCAAACCGCACGCCGTACAGGCTGTCCAGAAAAGGGTTGCCGACGGACAGACCCGCGCTGCCACAGGTTGAGGTCACTACGTTAAACGGGTAGACGCCGCAACTGAGCAAACCACGAAAGGCACCGGCAACGCCAACAAAGGCATCGACCTGGCTCGCCACTGCCAGTTTGTTGATTTGCTGTGCGGCCAGTGTTGCGCCCATCGAATGGCCTATCACATCGATTTTACCGGTACAGGAGCTGGCCAACGCATTTTGGATCGCGCTGCGAACCGGCGTTTCTTCGCTGCCGCTGTGGTCGTTACAAGCGGCGCAGCTGGTGCTGCCCCAAGCCGGGCGGAAGATTTGTGCGGCGCTGTAGCCTTTACTCAGCAACAGATTGTAAGTGTTGTTCCAGCTGGCGGGCGTGGCGGTATTGCCATGCACCAACACCACATTATCCAGGCAGGCAGCCTGGGCTGTCGCAGTGCCAAGCAGGAGTACGACGGTAAAAACACGGGACATTAAACGTTGGTATAAAGGCATAGCAGGTGCTCACTCAGTTGCAGGGGGAGAGACATCTACCATAGGAGGCTGTGCAAAAAATCGACATAACACTTTGGTGCTGTATTGAGCGAAGGCTTTTGGCAGGCTCAGCAAAACAATCAGGGCGGTTTAAGCCGCCCTGTGTTCTGTTCTCTGATGCTGTACTCGGATGCCGGTTAAATCGGTGCGCCCGGCGGTAGTTGTTTTGGCACAAACACCGGTTGCCAGGTGCCGTGTTGCAGATATTGTTGCCATTGGCTGTGCAGCAGTTGTGCGCTGCCGTCGTCGCGTTTTTGCAATTGTTTGCCAAGCTCGGTCATGCGCTCACGCAGCGTGGCGCGTGCTTCCGGTGCTAACTCGGCATTTAGCAAATTTTGCATCAGCTGGTAGAAGACCACATGACTGACGCGTTGCTGGATTAGGCCGGCTGCATTGTCACTGCTGTCGGCCAAAATAGTCTGGTCGAGGACTGTGCGCAGCAACGCATCCAGTTGTTGCTGGCTGCTTAAGCGGTTCAGCCGCTGCGGATGTAATAACAGGCTCAGCGTATGATTGGCCGAGGCTTCAGCCGCCGATAGCGGATCAAAAGAGAGACCTGTACGGCTTTGGAAACTCTCACGGCCATCGGCATCGCCATAGGCTTTAGGCGGGATCAGCGCCAGCAAAGGCGCCGGCAGCGCCAGAAATTCCGGCGTCAGCGTGTGCAGTAATGCCGCCAACGCTGCTTGTTGTTGCTTTGCGTCTATCCACTGAAAGCCTTTGGGTTGGTCGTAATCGCCTTTTAATTCATATTCATAATGAGCACCGCCCACCAGTTTACTGACGGCTTCGACCTGATAGCGATGCAGCGCATAAATCGGCACTAAGGCTTCATGCAGCGCTGACAAAGGCCGGTTCGTGGCGATGTTATCGAGGCCAAACTGGTTGAGGGCTGCTGCGCGGACTTGGTTCAGCCGGTTCAGCTCTGCCACCGGATCCGCGCCGCTGTCCCACAAATGACCAACAGCGCTGACACCACCTTCCGGCCGCGCATCTTCGTCGGCGATAAATTGCAGGCCTTGTTGTTTGGCCTGTTGCACCAATGCTGCGCGCTCACTATCGCTGTGGTCGCCATAGCCATAGGCAATCGCATACAAATCCCATTCGCCGAGGCCTTCGCGGTAGGCCTGGTCCAGTGCTAATTTGCCGTCCCGCAGGTCCACTTGCGGATGCGGATAATCCATCACCGTTGAGCGACCGTTGGCGCTGCCGGCAAAGTTATGAATAAGGCCAAGCGTGTGACCCACTTCGTGTGCCGCCAGCTGACGAATACGCGCCAGTGCCATGGTTTTCGCAGCTTCAGTGCTGCCATTTGCCTGATAAGGCGCAGTCAGGCCGGTTGCGATCAGGAAATCCTGCCGCACCCGCAGCGAGCCCAGCGTCACATGACCTTTGATAATTTCGCCGGTGCGCGGGTCGGTCACGCCATAGCCATACGACCAGCCGCGCGTCGCCCGGTGCACCCATTGGATCACGTTGTAACGTACATCCATCGGGTCGGCATCTGAGGGTAAGTCTTTGACCTGAAATGCATCTTTATAACCGAGTTTTTGATAGGCCTGATCCCACCAGCCCGCACCTTGCTTCAGCGCCGTACGCACCGGCTCCGGCACTGCGGGGTCGAGGTAATAGACAATAGGTTCAACCGCTTCGCTAAGCGCGGCGGTCGGGTCTTTTTTCTCTAAGCGGTGGCGCGGCAATAAACGTTGCACGATCGACGTATCAAAGGCCGTCGCGTAATCCATGTATTCGACTTTCCAGAAACCTGAATAGGGATGAAACGCCCTTGCTTGATAACCAGCTTCCGGCAGCGCCACCAGCGAATGGTGCAGGTGCACTGTGATGGCCTCCGGCGCCGGCGTGACTTGTTTGACAAATTCACCGGCTTTAGTGCCGGTGTATGTCACCATCGCTTCCAGTTCGGTATTGCGCGGGAATGCCTTGCTGCGTTTTAAATAGACACCGCTGCGGCTGGTATCAGGGCTGAAATTGCCTTGTTGCTGCGCCTCTAGTTTGGCGCTGATTTGATGCATATCACTTTGCAAAAACGCGGTGTAATCGACCAGCAGCTTGCTGCCGTCGCTAGCCACCACCGGCAAGCCGGCCAGTACTGAACTGGCAAAAGCTTCGCTGATACTCTGGCGTTCGGCCGGATTGGCGGAATTGGCGCGGTAATAAGTATTCAGCTGTTTTAGCATCACCTTATTGCCGAATTGTTCAAACTGCACCAACCGGGTTTCACCCAGCTGGCCGCGGTCGAGGCCGATGTCATTAGAACCGACGCCGCGCGGCAACGAACTCTGGAAAATAAACGGCTGCTCTAATTTATCGACCTGCAGATAGACTTTGTCGGCCTTGGCGTCATAGTAAAAATCAAAATAGCCCTGTTGCTGCACCATGCTTTTGGTAAAAGCGGCAATCGCAGATTTTTTGCTGGTCGCTTGTGTTTGCGCTGCCGGCTCGGCAGCGGCGGTATTGGCCAGCGTCACAACAGGGCAAAGGGCAGGCAGCAGCCACAGTAAGTGGGTCAATTTAACAGGCTTCATCGGGCGTCCTTGGAGTTATATGGCAGGGCGGTGCAGGAATTAACGCCACCTTGGAGTGCAATTAACATACAAGGTCAGTTGCTGCAAAAACAACCGCTAAATGAAGGGCTTCGGTGAATGGTGGTTCAGTGGCGGTCAGTGGTGTTTGCTCATAACCACAGTCCACCGGTAAATGTCGGTTCACAAGTCGTGACAAAGCCAACACCGCCACCACTGCGTTCGCCCGTTCGAGCCTCCCGCGCTCACTCTTAACCGCTCACTCCGTGGCTGCCGATATTGGCTTTGTCTGGATTCTGGGAGACAGCTGCTATGAGCTGTTAGCTGACATTTGATAGGTGATGTATCTTGACGGCGATCGTACGGCGGCG
>JAIXSW010000582.1 GCA_027484495.1 Gammaproteobacteria bacterium | reverse complement strand
TGTGATCCGCGGGATTTCCGAGCAAACCAACTTGCTGGCACTGAATGCCGCGATTGAAGCAGCGCGAGCGGGTGAGCAGGGAAGAGGTTTTGCCGTGGTCGCCGAAGAAGTGCGTAATCTGGCACAGCGGGCTGAATCATCGTCCCGCGAGATTTCGGCGGTCATCGCGGAAATTCAGCAGGAAACCCGCTTGTCACATCAACAAATGCAACAATCGGTCGTGCTGGCAGATCAGAGCATGCAGGCTTGTGAAGAATCTGGCACCGTATTGGCTTCAGTGCAGGATCAGATTAAATCCGTCGTTGAACAAATCAACAAAATGTTTAACGCCACCACAGAGCAAGCACAAACGCTCAGTCAGATGCTCGGCCAAATCCGTGAAGTGGCGTCACTGGCATCGAACTCCAGTCATGAGGCGGGCAGTGCGTTAATACTGATTGATGGGATGCAGGGCCGTGCTCAGGATCTAAACCGGCTGGTAGCGCAGTTCCGGTTCTGAAACGTCTTGGCTGCGACAGAACGCTTCTGAGTGTTGCTTCAGCGCGCCGGCTTCAGTCGCTGCTTGCAGCCGTTTCGCCAGAGTTATAGTCTAAACGTTTTCCAGTCACGGATATGTCTGATGTATAAGTACACGCTGTTTCCGGCGGCACTGCTTTGCAGTGTCGCTGCTATTGCTGATGAAGGGCAATGGCAACCTTATCAATTGCCGCAATTACAACAACAACTCAGTGCCCGCGGTATCGCAGTGCCGGCCGCCGATTTAGCCGATTTAAGTAAATATCCGATGAATGCGATAGTCAGTCTTGGCTATTGTTCTGCGTCCTTTGTCTCGCCACAAGGCCTGGTCGTCACTAACCACCATTGTGCTTATGGCGCCATCCAGCAGAACTCCACAGCGGAAAATAACCTGATCGCGAATGGCTTTCTGGCGAAAACTCAGGCGGAAGAGCTACCGGCCGGTCCGTCTGAACGTTTGTATGTGACAGAGCTTGTTGAAGATGTCACGGCGAAAGTCAGCGGTGTTTTACCGGCCAAACTGACCGATCTGGCCCGCTTTGAAGCGATTGAGAACAACCGCAAGCAGCTGATCCAGGCCTGTGAAAGCGACGCCAACTATCGCTGCAACGTGGTCAGCTTTCATCATGGTCTGCAATTTTTCCTGATTAAACAGCTGATGATCCAGGATGTGCGCCTGGTTTATGCACCGTCTGAAGCCGTCGGTAACTTTGGTGGTGACATCGACAACTACGAATATCCGCGCCACACCGGTGATTATTCGTTTCTGCGTGGTTATGTCGGTAAAGACGGCAAACCTGCGCCTTTTGCCAAAGACAATGTGCCCTATCAGCCGAAGTTTCACTTAAAAATCAATGCCTCTGGGGTTAAAGCCGGCGATGGGATTTTACTGGCCGGATATCCGGGCCAGACCAGCCGTTACCGTCTGGCGGAAGAGATTGCCTTTGCCCGCGATTGGCAATACCCGGCGAGCGTAACCACCTTCTCACAGATGATTCAGACCATCGATGCGTTTGGCGCCAAAGATCCGGCGCTGCAGGTGCGGTATGCCTCTGTCGTCAAAGGCTATAACAACCGGATGAAAAAAATGCAGGGCCTGCTCGATGGCTTTAAAGTCACCGATATTCATGCCATCAAACAACAACAGCAACAAGAACTGGCGGCCTGGATCGCGGCAGACAGCAGCCGTCAAGTGCATCAAAAAGCGCTGGCAGCACTGAAAGAAGTGGTCAGCGCTGAGCAGCAATATCAGCAGCAAACCTGGTATTTCGACAATGCCAAACGCAGTGACTTACTCAAAGCTGCACAGGATTTATACCGTCTGGCGCAAGAGCGGCAGAAACCGGACGCTGAACGCGAACTGGGTTATCAGCAACGCGATCTGAAGATGTGGCAAGGCCGGTTAAAACGGTTGGACACCAGTTTTGCTCCGACCGTCGATCTCGCCCTTTGGAGCGAGCAGTTGGCTGTGTATCTGCAGCAAAAACCTGTGCTGCGGGTCAAAGCTCTGGATGATGCATTAGGCTTAGTACCGGGCATGACCGCAGCACAAATTAGTGCCACGCTGAAACCTTGGTATGACAGTACAACATTGGGCACCAGTGCTGGCCGTCTGGCCTGGCTCGACAAAACTCCGGCTGAATTTGCCTCAAGCCAAGATCCATTTATCAAAGCGGCGGTAGCGGTCTACCAGCAGCAAATTGCGCTGGAGCAGCAACAAAAGGCCATTCAGGGGGCTCTGCTCAATACCCGTCCGGCATATATGCAGGCGGTGATTGCCTTTAACCAGAGTAAAGGTAAACCGGTATACCCGGATGCGAACAGCACACTGCGCATCACTTATGGTCATGTCGACGGTTATCCGGCGGCAGATGGTGTCTATAAAACGCCATTTACCTCGGTGCGTGGCATGATCGCCAAGCAGCAGCCAACAGGTGTATTTCAGCTACCTGCGAAGCTGGTGCAGGCTTATCAGGCCAAACAGTATGACGGTTATTTTTATGCTGATTTAGGCGCAGCGCCAGCGCTGCCGTTTAACTCAGTCCCGCTGAATTTCCTGTCGAGCGCCGATACGACCGGCGGTAACTCAGGGTCAGCCGTGATGAATGGAAAGGGCGAATTGATCGGGCTGAATTTTGATTCGACCTACGAATCCATCAGTAAAGACTGGTACTTTAATCCGGCGATCACCCGGGCTATCCATGTCGATATCCGTTTTGTATTGTGGATGATGCAGTATGTTGACGGTGCGCAAAATCTGCTGGATGAGATGACCATCGTCCGCGCCTGACGTCGACTTGCCATCAGCGTAAAACAGCGGGCAGCATCACAGCTGCCCGCGTTGTTTGATTAAAAAATACTGAATAGAGCCGGATTGAGCAGACTCAGGATGGACATGCCTTCTAAGAAAGCAAAACTGCTGGCGTCATGTAAATCGTCTTTGCTGAGTCCCAACACTTCCATGATTTGCTTATCGACCAGATCATGCAGCTGAAACACATCGGCATTGGCTTCACTGAGAGCCAAACAGCTGGCCAGATGTAAAATCAGGCTGACTTTATTCGCTGCGGAGTACTCGGGCTGATTCAGTTGTTTTAGCGGCTGAATGATCCGTTCCGGTAACTGCCAGTGTTTCAGCAGTTCAACGGTACAGTCTACGTAGCTGAAGCCCAATAATGCCTGTTGTTTGGTCCAGGGTTTGACACCTTTTTTATACTGGCTGCAGATTTGGGCGATCTCCGGTTTCACCTGTACAACAACCAGCTCGCCGAGATTGTGTAGCAGGCCGGACAGATAAATGGGTTCATCTTTTTTCACGCCCAGATGAAACGCCAGATGTTTGGCAATTAGAGCCGTATTGATACTGTGCTCCCAGAACTTGTCCAGTGCGATCACATTAGGCTTTAAGGTCGCAAATGCCTCGGCAGCACCACTGGCAACGACCAGGTTATATACCTGCGTTTCACCCAGCACCTGCACTGCTTTTTGTACCGACTCGACTTGTTTTGGAAAATTATACAGTGCGCTGTTCGCCAGACGCAGTAACTTGGAAGACAGCACCGGATCGTAAGACACTAACTCGGCAATTTCATCGATATCACTGATCTCGTTATCGATGATTTCTTTAATTTTCAGACAGGTATCAGGTAATGCAAAGATGTCACCGACCTGAAGAGCACATTCGGCAGCGTTCAAGTTCCACTCCGTTTTTTTATTAACAATGACCACTGACTAGTGTTGCCTTCTGGCGCTGATTTACAAGGGGGGATAACGTATTTCCCGGTTTTTTTTTCGCTTGCCGGTAAAGTCGCTGCTTGCCCATCGCGCTGTCATCAGATTGACATGCCATTTTCACACCGCTGTCATTCCAAATCGCTAACGTCTTGTTTTTTTGAGTCTCTGGAGAAAAACATGAAGGCGTTAAAAGTTTCTGTAGCGGCGTTGCTGGTGTCGGTGGCGCTGAGTGGTTGTGATCTGGACGGCAAAAATGGTGCGGATGGGGCCACTGGCGCTGCCGGCCAAACTGGCCAAACCGGCGCGACAGGGCCAACTGGCGCCAATGGCAGTAACGGCCAGAATGCACCGATTGGCATGCAACTGCAGCCGGTGGCCCGTTATGTCACCGGCAGTTATGGCGCCGGCGCTGCGGAAATTACCGCGTTTCATGCACCTTCGAAACGGATTTTTGTTGTGAACGGTGCCGCTAACCGCATTGAAGTGCTGGATGGCGCCAATATAAAAAGCCAGGCGTTGTCAGATCCACTGACCGCCAGCAACCTGACCAGTCAGCCTTTGACTTTGCCGTCGACTGCTGTTGTGCGTAACAGTGCGGATCAGGATGAAACGGTGACGCTGGGTTTTGCCAATTCCATCAGTATTCAGGGCCAGTTACTGGCCGTCGCGGTTGAAAATAAAAACCGCACCGAAGCCGGTGTGGCGCTTATTTATGACCTGAGTCAGGGCGCTCCGTTATTAAAACAGGCGATCCGGGTTGGTGCCCAGCCCGATATGCTGACGTTCAGCAGCGATGGCAAATGGTTATTGGTCGCCAATGAAGGCGAACCTGCCAGCGATTACAGTGCGGATCCTGAAGGATCGGTGTCGCTGATCAACCTGACAAACGCCGTTGCCGCCACGCAGGCAAAAACGGTCAGCTTCAGTGCCCTGAATGGCGACAAAGCCAGTCTGGCAACAAAAGGTGTGAAATTTGCCGGTCCAGCAAGTACCACAGTGGCGCAGGATCTGGAACCGGAATATATCGCTTTTAGCCCGGACCTGAAAAAGGCCTGGGTGGTCTTACAGGAAAACAACGCAGTAGCAGTGATTGACCTGGCTGCTGCCAAGCTTGATAAAATTCTGCCGCTGGGCTTTAAAGACCATAGCCTGGCGAGAAACAGCCTCGACGTCAGCAACAGAGATGGCGTGAACCTGCAGACTGTTCCTGGATTATTTGGCATGTATCAGCCAGATACCTTACATAGCTACGGCTGGCAGGGCGGCGCTTTTTACGTCAGCGCTAACGAAGGGGATGCGCGCGACTGGGCCGGTTTTTCTGAGCAGAAACGGGTGTCAGCCGTCAAACGTTCTGCCGCACTGAGCGCGCGTCAGCCATACAATGCCGATGTGTTAGGCCGGCTGAACGTGACCACCGCGCTTGGGCTTAACGCTGCTGGTGAATATGATGCCTTATATGCCTATGGTGCCCGTTCTTTTAGTATCTGGGACCAAAATGGCCAGCAGGTATTTGACAGTGGCAATGATTTAGAACGCATTGCTGCCGGTGTGCATGGCGATAAATTTAATTCGAACCACCTGACGGTCGAAGGTGACAACCGTTCCGACGATAAAGGGCCTGAACCAGAAGCGTTGGCGCTGGGTCAGATCAATGGCCGCACTTATGCGTTTGTCGGCACTGAGCGGATGAGCGGCATCTATGTGTATGACATTTCTAATCCGTATGCGCCGCAGTTTGTCGATTACAGCTATAACCGTGATTTGAATGCGATCTATAACATCAATGATGACAAAGTCCCGGCCGTAGTAACCGGCAATGTGGCACAGGCCGGCGATTTAGGCCCGGAATCGTTGGCTTTTGTGCCGGCAGCCAATAGCCCAACGGGCAAACCATTACTGCTGATGGCCAATGAAGTCAGTGGTACGTTAACGGTGTTTGAACTGACTCCTAAAGTCTGACCTTGATCTTTGCTTGAATTCAGGCCGGCATTGCCGGCCTGAATTATTTTCAGTAGCCTGTAACTTCCGTAAATGATAATTTTGTGTAAACTATTGTTTTTCTAGCATTCTTTTTTGCTTTTTAAACAGGTCGGCTATACTCGGCTGTATTGCCTTTCGTTAGCGGACCCATACTGAACTGTCGATCCGTTCAGCACAGAAGGACATTGTGAACAGGTTAGTTCTTGTTTTATTCATGTTGTTGTGTCTGCCTGGGGCGTCTGCCGACCCGCTGACGCCACAAGTTCAGGTCATCACCCATCCTTCAGTGCAGGTGGACGCATTGTCTCAGGCGCAATTGCGCAGTATTTATCTGATGCGTCAGGTGGTTTGGCCTGATGGTGTCGCCATCCGTGTGTTTACATTAGCGCCGCGTTCTGCGGCTAATCTGCAATTCTGCCGTGACCAGCTCCAGCTGTTTCCTTATCAGCTGGAACGGGTATGGCAAAAACTGACGTATTCCGGGACAGGAACTCCCCCAACCGAATTACAGGATCAACAGGCGATGCTGCAGGCGATTGCCGCGACTCCGGGCGCCATAGGTTATATCGGGAAACAGGATGAAACTCAGGGTGTTAAAGTCATTCCAATTAAGCCTTAGCAGCGGCCTGCTGGCACTGTGTGGCGTTTTCTCTGCATCTGCTGCGGACAGCTGGCACTGGCATGGTTTTGTCGCACAGGGACTGATACAGGCGGACCAAAGCAACTTCGTTAATGACGACGGCGACATCAGCACCGATCTGACCGAATTGGGTCTGAACGGCAGTTATAAACTCAGTCCTGGCTGGCGCTTGTCGGGTCAGGTGATGTACCTCGATGGCGGTAATCGCTATGCCACAGGCTGGCGCATCGATTATCTGTTTCTGAACTGGACCGCAGTGAATAGCCTCGACTGGCAGCTGAATCTATACGCCGGTCGGTTTAAAAACATGCACTGGCTGTATTCCAGTACCCGCGACGTCGCGCTGACGCGGCCGATGATCGTGTTACCGCAATCGGTATATTTTGATGCATTTCGCGATATCGCCGTTGGCTCGGACGGTCTGGCGTTGCAATCGACCAACAGCACCACGCTTGGCGAGCTCGAATTTATCTGGAGTTATGGTGCCACGCCGATTAACCGCGAAATCAGCCAGCGCGTGATCGCCACGCAAATTCAGGGAGATACCAAACAAAAATTTGTCCATCAGGCCACCGTGTTTTTCCGTCCGGCCGACAGTCAGACGCAATGGGGGATCTCGTTGCTGGATTCTGATTTCAGCTATCGCCGGGCGCCGGTTGATATGTTTTTTGATGGTGATTTTACCGTACAAAGGGTGATGGCGAATTGGCGTTATAGTGCCGAATTGTGGGAATTGTCCAGTGAGTTGGTACAGGAACGCGTGCACGCCAGAGGTTTCTATCTGCCAGTGTTTGAGCGCAATCAGTTTGCCCAAGGCGCCTTTTTACTCGGCAGCTACAACTGGTCGGATAGTACCCGCCTGTATGCCAGCTACGACTGGTATACCGCCAATAAAGACGACCGCGGCGGCGCCTTGCTTTCGTTGCAATCAGGTGGGCTTATTCCGCGTTATTTTGGCTATCAGCGCGACTGGGGGCTTGGGGTGACGCAGGATCTGGCCAAACAGTTACGGCTGAAACTGGAATATCACTGGATCACCGGCACCGGGCGACTTGGACCTAATGTGGTGCCTGCTATTGAGATTAACCGGAGCCGGCACCACGATTTGTGGGCGGTCCAACTGATGTATTGGTTCTGACCTTATGCGGCCATTTTTAAGTTTACCGTGGAAAATTCTCGCGCTGACTTTAAGCGCTTTGCTGTTAATGGCCGTGGTACTGACCAGTTTTGCTATTGTGAAAATGGAACAGGATTTCCGTTTGCAGCAGCAAAAACAACTGCAACTACGCCAACAACAGTTTGAACATTTGAACATGTTGCTGGAAAACCAACTGCGCAGCTGGCTGGAATCCTTCACCGACATGGCCAATATCCGGGAGCAGGCTGATTTCAGCGAATTTGCCAAAGCCTTAGCGCATCACTACGACACTATTGCACTGCACCTGAACGTGGAACATCAGTGGCTGTTTAATCAGGAAGGAGTACTGCTATATGCCTCGACTCCTGAAGTGCCGGCCCGGGTACGGCAGGCAGTGCAGCAGGTGTTGATG
>JAIXSW010000450.1 GCA_027484495.1 Gammaproteobacteria bacterium | reverse complement strand
TCATGGACTAACAGGTGTTTTTCAAAAATATAAAGTTGAGCAAATTTATTTATATATTCAGCAGCTTATTAATCGTTCTCTAATTTTACCAAATCCGCAGAGTGAAAGTGGAAGATTGCATAGTGGCCAAGGGTGGTCTATTGCCTACGGTATAAGTGATGAACAAAGAGCGACAATGGCGTTATTCGCTAAGGCAAAGGCTATTATCCAATCACTGTAATGTCGCACTATGTTGGTTTAATAGTTACATCTTATTTAGGTAACATAATGGATCTTAAATGATCCATTATGTTAAATTGGATTATGCAGAAACGTCTCAACACAGGCCCATACTCTAGCAAATTCCAATCTCTACGCCACCAGGCCTCACTCAGCGCTATACGCCACAAACTGAACTTCTAATCCGGTTCTATATCAATTACTTCTGCAATTGCCTGATGCAGACTCGGTTTATTGATTGGGATGGCCTGTAGCCCTGTATAGATTTTTGGCTGCAGTAAATCTTTGAACTGATTGATATTGCTGTCTTCGGCGAGCCATAGATCAAAAGCACTTGGTGGCAGCATCATCGGCATCGCTTTGCTATGAAATGGCATTAGCTTTGGGTGTGGCGCTAACGTGATGATTGAACAGGAATAAGTGAGTTCGCCGGTGTTTTTATTCAGCCAGCTGCGGTAAAGACCGGCAAAGGCCAAGGCGCGTTGTCCGATGAAATTGGTGTACCGACTGACACCCTGCACTATTTCTGTTTCGCCAAAACCGCTGGCTGGGATGATGCAGCGTTGCTGACGAAAAGCCAAAAAGCCTGCGCTACCACGAACATCAAGTTTGTCCGATCTGGTGTTAAAACTGGTGTATGGGCCTGGTTTAAAACCTTGCTCTGTGGGTTCCAGCAACAGCCACCAAATGGCGTCCTGCAGCCGGCGCTGGCCATCTTGTTGCAGTACCATCGTGACCAGATTGGTCGCTCGGATAAAACGCCCGGTTCTGATTGGCAGATCCAGCGCTAATTGGGCCGGTGCTGCATCAGTCTGAGTACTGGCCGTCGGATTCAAATGGATGCCTAGCTGTTCAAGTAGCTCAATCAGCAGTGGATTATCAGTGACATTCAGACGCCCGCACATGACTATTCCCGTGGTTTACAGCCTTTACAACATCAACACACTATAACCGCAGGCATCTGTCTGCGCACGGCATCTTCAGCAGGAAATGCCGCATCCATCAGAACGATAAACAGGCTACATGTGAGCGTAATGGATATGAATGGAAAAATGGCTGAAGAATGTTCAAGGCATATACCTTTACGAAAGATTATGTGCCTTTTTTAACCGAATAATCCCTATTACCCCTATGTGGCAAATTGTCGCATCGGCTGTCACATCAGTTTGGTGTTACGCCTGAAACAACGTAGCGTTTCAGAGCAGGATATAATCATTTCCCTGCAGCGCCGGGGCATAATCACCGGGCAGCAGTTGGACATAACGACCGGCCACAGCGTCTATCGAGATGCAATCGTCGACGTCATACAGATTGTCGGTGTGCGGTTTGTCCCACTGTCGCGGCATACGTTGTTTGCCGAGCTGCTTCGCCTCGGCCGGGTTTTGTGCCACGACCAGCAAATACTGATGGTCCTCGCCAAAACTGCCAGGCAAATAACCACCGAGATTAATGAAATAGAGCCGTGGGTCGCCGGCTTTCGGTGCCACATCGCCAAAATGCAGCTGATAACCATCAACGCCTTGCACTTGCCACCAGGAATCAATATGCAGACCTTTAGCTGCGCCAAACCATTGCTGTTTGAGCTGCGCATAGCAATCGCTGAGCTGTTGACCAAAGGCGAACACGACGTCATGCACTTCGATTTTCGCCGCCGGATGTTTGCCACCCAACATCACCACAAATAACATCTTTTGTTTCCTTCAGCGTCTCGGTTAAATCTGCGGCCAAGCTTAATGAAAACTGGCCGCAGGTCAACTCAGACCTTGCAGGATTAACTTTTGTTAAAACGCAGCGATTTGCTGAAAAACATCCCGCTCTGACAGTTTTTATCTGGCATCTCGCCAGGCGTCAGCACACGCAGCTGGTCATAACTGCCTTGCGGCAATTGCGCGGTAATTTGCTGTTCAAAGGTGTTGGCCACTTTGCTGATCTCATCGCCGTAGCTGCTGATGGCGTCGATATCGCCCTGATAACTGTCCGTAATATCTTCAATCCGCTCTGCTGTCATGCGGGTTTGTTCGAGCAGAGTTTCATCCGGCATCCGGTCACGTTTAGTCTGTTGTTCCAGTTCGGCGCTGAGCTGCTCCATCTTGTCCTGGTGCGGCTGCAGCGCTTTACTCATCTGATCCAGTGGGATCTGCAGCTGATCCATTTTCAGCTCGGCCTTTTTCAGGTTTTGCCAGGCGCTGAGCTCAGTCGTGGTCAAATGCCGTTCGGACAGGAGCTTGCAGTCTTTCAGCACCTGCAGTTTGTAGTCTGTTGGCGCTGACTGTTGTGCCGGCGATGGCTGTGCAGCTGATTGTTGAGCGGCAAGTGCGAGGCCGCAGCTGCTCAGCAGCACCATGGCCAAGGTGAAACGATGAAAATGATAAGTTGGAATGTAACGCGGCTTGGTGGATGGCATAAAGACCTCAGGCTATCAATGAAATGATGATGCTGGTTGGTCGTAGCCTGATTTAAAAAAGTTGGTCAGTAGATAAAAAACACAGAAAAAAACCGGCAAAGCACAAGCTTGTGTTTCGCCGGTTTTTTATTCTTTTTACAGGTCGGTTTGTGCTTAGCTGCTGACGCGCTTATACAACCGGTATTCTGGTTTCCAGAAGTTGCTGTTGATTTTGCGCATCAAGCGCTCGTCATCCATTTCCAGTGCATGGCCTTGCGCCATCGCCATTTTGGCGACTGCAAACGCAATTTCTTTTGATAACTCAGATAATTGCGTTAACGGAGGCAGAATACCACCCTCTCCTGTATTGGCCAGCGGTGACGCCGCCGCTAAAGTTTCACTGGCCACCCGCAGCATGTCATCGCTGATATGCCGCGCTTTACACGCCAGTACACCTAACCCGATCCCCGGGAAAATGTAGCTGTTGTTACACTGCGCAACCGGATAGGTTTTGCCATTGTATTCAACCGGTTTAAACGGACTGCCGGTCGCGATAATGACTTCACCTTCGGTCCATTCGATGATTTTTTCCGGCCGCGCTTCAATCTGTTTGATTGGGTTACTGAGCGGCATAATGATGGGCAGCGCACAGTTTTTCTTCATCGCTTTGACAACGGCTTCGGTGAAAAGCCCGGCAACGCCGGAAACACCGATTAAGATATCTGGTTTGGCGCAGTTCATCACATCACGCAGCGACGCGTAATCGCCACTGAAAGACCAATGACTGATCGCCGCTTTGGTTTGCACCAGCGCCTGTTGGAAGTCACGTAAATCTGCCATACCTTCAGTTAACAGGCCATGACGGTCGACCATAAAGACCTGACCGCGCGCAGTCGCGTCATCGATGCCTTCGCTGACCATTTGGCTGATCACTTGCTCGGCGATACCGCAGCCAGCAGAACCTGCACCGACAAACACCACTTTTTGATCAGATAACTTAGTCCCTTTTGAACGACAGGCGGCCAATAAGGTGCCGACTGTGACTGCGGCAGTGCCCTGAATGTCGTCGTTAAAACAACAGATCTGGTCGCGGTAGCGCTTTAATAATGGCATCGCGTTAGGCTGCGCGAAGTCTTCAAACTGTACCATCGCTTCTGGCCAGCGCCGTTTCACCGCTTTGATAAATTTGTCGACGAACTCATAGTATTCGTCGCCACTGATACGACGGTGGCGGTTACCCATATAAAACGGGTCGTTCAGCAGTTTTTCGTTATTTGTCCCGACATCCAGACACACTGGCAACGTATAGGCCGGGCTGATACCGCCACAGGCGGTATACAGTGATAATTTCCCAATCGAGATGCCCATGCCGCCGATGCCCTGATCGCCAAGGCCCAATACGCGCTCGCCGTCGGTGACCACAATCACTTTAACTTTTTTCTTAGTAGCGCTGCGCAAAACGTCGTCTAATTGATCGCGGTCGCTGTAAGAAATAAACAGGCCACGGGCGCTGCGATAGATGTCAGAAAAGCGCTCACAGGCGTCGCCGACCGTGGGCGTGTAGATGATTGGCAGCATTTCTTCGAGGTGGTTTTGCAGCAGGCGGTGAAACAAAGTTTCATTATTGTCCTGCACGACGCGCAGATAAATGTGTTTGTTGATCGGCTCTTCAAACGACGAATACTGCATATATGCACGTGCCGCTTGCTCTTCAATACTTTCATAACGTGGTGGCAGCAAGCCGGTCAGGTTAAATGCAGCACGCTCTTCACGGCTAAATGCACTGCCCTTGTTCAGCAAAGGGGTTTCCAGCAGCGCTGGGCCGGCATAATGGGTGTACAAAGGGGTGTTATCTGCTTGACTCATAATATTCCCGGAAATAGCGGCCATCTGGCGAAAAGTGGGCGGATTCTACCGCTGTTGTGACCCTGTAGTAAAATTTCAGACAACTGGTCGGACATTTGCGGCTACCGGTGGCTACCAGCTATTTGTTGTTGCCTTACCAGCAATCGCCGTTGTCTGACCTTAACGTTTAAATTTGGTTTCGAGGATCACGGATGAATTAGTCCGTTCCACGCCATCCAGATCACCAATTTGATCCAGTAAATGACTGAGTTGCTCTGTGCTTTGCGCCTGAACCACGGCAATCAGGTCATATTCCCCGCTGATGGCATACAATTCAGCTATTTGCGGAATTTGCTTCAGTTCATTATTGGTTTTGACCGTTAGCTTCTGTTTTACCTTAATTGAGACATGGGCTGACACTAAAGATTTAGTATAACTATCTCCATAGTCCAGTACGTAACCGCGGATCACGCCGGTTTGCTCGAGCCTGGCGATGCGCGTTTGTACCGTGGAGCGCGACAAATCGAGCAGACGCGCCAGGTCTGATACGCTCGATCTGGCGTTGGTTCTTAGCAGCGCTAACAGTCTTTCATCTTCTTTGCTTAGCATTTTGCTAAATCACTCCGTCAATATGTAAAAACAAAACCTACATTTGTCGATAATGATACTGCAGTTTGACGACCCTGCCCAATATAATAAAGCCATTCCGTTCCGAACTGCCCTATGCCTGCACAATGACTGCAGCGTGTCGTGTCATGTCGGGACTTCAAAAAGCCGCTACAGACGGCGACACCACTGACGAGGAATTCGCAATGCAATTAACCCGCGCCCTGTTTGATGAAGTTATGGTCCCCAACTACGCCCCGTCACCGATCATTCCGGTGCGTGGCCTTGGCTCCCGCTTGTGGGATCAGCAGGATCGCGAGTTTATCGATTTTGCCGGCGGCATCGCCGTCAACTG
>JAIXSW010000455.1 GCA_027484495.1 Gammaproteobacteria bacterium | reverse complement strand
CTCTGCCGAAGCGGTGAAGTACCTTTCCGCCACTACGGGCCTGACTGGTTCGGTCGAGCAATTCGATGTCAACGCCATCGTGGCCGGAGACCTCGATTTTGCCATTAGCAGCGATGTGAGCAATCTGGCATTTGCGACCGGTTTAGAGTACCGGGAAGAAAAAGGCAAAGAGACGCCAGACCCACTGCGTGAAGCCGGCATTGTGCGCGGTAATAAAATCACCAGAACTGAAGGTCAGTTTGATGTTGTTGATGTTTTTGGCGAATTGCACGTGCCATTACTGGAACAGCTGAATCTTGATCTGGCAGTCAGATTCGGTGACTACTCTTCTGTCGGTAAAACCAGTAACTGGACCATCGGGGTTGACGCGCCACTCAGCAGTTCATGGCGTTTACGCGGTGCTGTCGCGACTGCTGTACGGGCGCCGAATGTCAGCGACCTGTTTGCGGGAGGCACTGCGACATCAGCGTTTGTTACAGACCCATGTAACGGAATTAATGCAACAACTTCTGGCAATATCGCGCAAAACTGCCGGTCGATTGCAGCTATTGCACAGCGGATCCAGACCGACGGCGCATTCACTTTAACGCAGGTAGAACGGCAGAATACCCAGGGGCTGTTAAGCGGTTCAACCAATGTGAAAGAAGAGCAGGCAGATACTTTAACTGCCGGGTTGGTATTTACGCCCGAAGCCATTGATAACCTGCAAGTCTCACTAGACTACTACGACATCAAAATTGATGACGCTATCGATAAGACCGATCGGACTGTCATTCTCAATCGCTGCTATTCAGTGGCACAGTCTGCCTTTGATCCGAACTGCGGTGGCTTAGTCCGCAGAGACGGTCGTACCGGCGCCGCGCTTGACGTGAATGCCGCATCCGGCAATGAGAACATCATTGAAACCCAAGGCATCGACTTTGAATCCAGCTACGAAACTGTCGTCGGTGAAGGTGAACTCTATCTGGCTGCTGCAGCGAATTTCCTGCAGAAATATGAAATCACCGGTATCTCGAGTGGCGACGTGCAGCAACTGGACGGTGAAGTCTTGTTCCCGAAAGTCCGATTCAATATCAGTGCTTCCTACACTCTGGCCGATTGGAATCTCTACTGGCAATTACGCTACTGGGACAGCACAAAGGATCGCAATAACAACAAGATCATGACAGAAGCACTCAACAATGTGCCATCACGGACCTACAACGATCTGCGCTTGAGTTACCAGCTGTCATCGCAAATGAATGCGCATTTTGGGGTCAACAACCTCTTTGACGTGATGCCCCCGCTGCTGACAGCAAACCACAAGTATCAACAAGCCGGCACCTTAACGAACGGTACTGCTTTTGATCTCACTGGCCGTGCGTTTTACGCCGGAGTTCATGTCACGTTCTAACCCAGAGGAAGCGTTGGCAGTCATTGCTGCCAACGCTGAAAGACTATGAAACTGACCCTTATTGCCGACCAGTTATTCGATGGTGAACAACTCCATGAGTTGCGACCGTTAAGTATCGAAGACGGATATATCAGCGCGTTGGATACAGTGAGCGGCGCCGAGGAAATTCGCATCAAAGGCCTGCTGGCTCCGGGCTTTATCGATTACCAGGTAAATGGTGGCGGTGGCCTGTTATTTAATCAGACGCCTACAGTAACAACACTGCAGCGCATGGTACAAACCCATGCCCGTTATGGCACCACCAGTATATTGCCAACCGTAATCAGCAGTGATTACGAGATTGCTTTGCAAGGCGCTACTGCCGTAAGCCAGGCGCTTAACTCCCGCATGCCAGGCATCATCGGTATTCATTTTGAAGGCCCGCATCTAAGCGATGTGAAGCGGGGTATTCATAATCTTTCGGTGCTCCGGCCTGCAGCAGATCATGAATTAGCACTGTACCGCCGCAAAGATCTCGGCACAGTGCTAGTCACGGTGGCACCTGAAACCTTTACGACAGAACAGATCACCGCTTTGGTAAACCAACAAGTGCTGGTCAGTCTCGGTCACTCCAATGCGACTGCAGACCAAACTCAGGCAGCACTGAATGCTGGCGCTACCGGTTTTACCCATCTGTTTAATGCGATGTCCCCTCTGACCTCCCGGGAGCCGGGCATGGTCGGCATTGCCCTGACGGATCCACAAAGCTGGTGCGGACTTATCGCTGACGGTCACCACGTCCACCCGCTGTGCGCCAAACTCGCGCTGCAACTCAAACCACGCGGCAAAATGTTGTTAGTCACAGACGCCATGTGGACGCCAGACGCACCGCAACAAGAGTTCCGGTTCGAAGATCACGTGATCACCCTGCACAACAAGAGATTGCAAAGCAGTACCGGACAACTGGCAGGCGCTGCCATCAGCATGCTGGACGCCATTAACTACACCATCAATGTATTAAAGGTCCAGGTGCCAGAAGCCCTGCGGATGGCAAGTCTTTATCCAGCACAATTTCTCGGCAGATCGGCAGAAATTGGTCAACTCAAGCCTGGCTGCCGCGCTGATTTGGTGCAGCTGTCATCGTCCATGGACGGGACCTTAAATTTACACAATACCTGGCTTCGCGGCCGCTCCCTTTTCCCCACTCAAGAGACATCGTATGAACAAAATTAATGGCCTCATTTGCGCCCCATTTACCGCCTTTCAAAAAAATGGCGAGCTGAATTTAGACGTGATCCCACGTTATGCACAAACATTGGCAAACAATGGGATTGAAGGGGCATTTATCAACGGCTCTTCTGGCGAAGGACAGATGCTGACTGAAGAAGAACGGATGATCGCAGCACAAGCCTGGTGCAAAGCAGCACCTGCAGGCTTTAAAGTGATAGTCCATGTTGGCGGAAACAGCGTCAAAGCCAGCAAGCAGTTAGCGGCGCATGCTGCAGAAGTCGGTGCTTATGCGACCAGCGTGATGGGCCCAACCTTTCCAAAAATTAATCGCATTCAAGAGCTTGCTGATTATTGTGCCGAAATAGCCAGTGGCGCACCTGAACTGCCGTTTTACTACTACCACATCCCAGCGTTCACAGGTATCCACCTGTCGATGCTTGAATTACTCAAGGCCGTCGATGGCCGCATCCCAAACTTTGCCGGGAT
>JAIXSW010000400.1 GCA_027484495.1 Gammaproteobacteria bacterium | reverse complement strand
CAGTTGCCGGAACACATCACACCGCCAACGCAGGGCACTGTGCTGTTCGGCACTGAAAACCTGACACTGGCGCTACGAAGCGCCGCCGGCAGTGCCGATAGCGCCAGTCTGACGCGCCAGGCGCGCTATAGCCTCAGCAGTCAACCGGCCGAACTGGCACTGGGCCGGGTGTTGCAGGTCCAACTACAGTTGCCGGTCAGCGCACAGCAAGTGCAGGTGCCACTTGGCGCATTGGATGAACGCGGTGCGCAGCCGCAGTTGTGGCAAGTGGTTGATGGCAAAGCGCAGCCGTCTTCCGTTACTGTGCTGAAACTGGATGGCGAATTTGCCACAGTGCAAACCAGCCTGCCGGCCGGCAGCAAAATCATCACGCTTGGCACTCACCTGCTCAGCAGCGGCATGGCCGTGCAGGAGCTGCAGCCATGAGCTTTAACCTGTCGGTGTTGGCCGTACGCGAACGCGCCATCACGCTGTTTTTTATCCTGCTGGCCTTTATTGGCGGCGTCTGGGCCTTTTTATCTTTAGGCCGGGCCGAAGATCCGTCTTTTACCATCCGCGCCATGATTGTGTCGGTTTACTGGCCGGGCGCCACCGCCGAGGAAATGCAGGCGCAACTGGCCGACCGGCTGGAAAAACGTATTCAGGAAGTGCGCAATATTCACAAAATCGACAGTCAGATCCGCCCGGGCGCGGCCAATCTGACCATCGAATTTAAAGACTACACGCCATCGGCGATGGTGCCGGATTTGTTCTACCAGATCCGCAAACGGATGCAGGAAGAAGCCACCTCGATGCCGGCCGGCGTGATAGGCCCGGTGGTCAACGACACCTTCTCGGATGTGTATTTCAGCTTGTTATCGCTGAGCGCCCCCGGCCTGCCGTTTCGTGATCTGAGCCGCCAGGCAGAATCGCTGCGTGATGAGCTCAGTATGGTGCCCGGTGTGCTCAAAGCGGTGATCATCGCCGACCGGCCTGAGCGGATTTATATCGATTTTGACCAGAATAAACTGGCGGCACTAGGGGTCAGCCAAACTGAAGTACAACAGCAACTGAGCGCGGCCAGCCGCCTGTTGCCGGCCGGTCAGATTGAGACCAAAGGCCCGGGGTTACAGCTGCGAGTCGATGCACGCACCGATAGTTTCACCGAGTTACAGCAGTTGTCGCTGCGGGTTGGCGGCAAGCTGGTCAAACTCAGTGATGTAGCGCATGTCCACCGCGGTTATGAAGAGCCGGCACGGCTGTTAGCGCGCACCGGTGGCGATGCGGCCGTGCTGGTCGGCGTCGTGATGCAGCCGGGGGAAAATGGTCTGGTACTTGGTAAAGCGCTACAGCAGAAACTGCAGGATGTTCAGGCGCAGCTGCCGCTCGGTATCGAATTGCACCAACTGACCAATCAGGCCGAAGCCATCTCTAAAGCCGTTGATTTATTTGAAATTAAATTCCTCGTTGCGGTGCTGGTGGTGATGGCGGTCAGTGTGCTGGCGATTGGTCTTCGCGCTGGCTTAGTCGTTGGCATCGCGATTCCGCTGACACTTGGCATCACCTTTTTGCTGATGAAAATGGTCGACATTAACCTCGACCGCATCACGCTGGGTGCTTTGATCATTTCGCTTGGCTTATTGGTCGACGACGCCATTATCGCCATCGAAATGATGATGGTAAAAATGGAACAAGGCATAGACCGGGTGCGTGCCGCCAGTTATGCCTGGTCGGCCACGGCAGCGCCGATGTTGTTTGGTACGCTGGTGACTATTGCCGGTTTTGTGCCTATCGGTTTTGCCAAATCCGGCGTCGGCGAATACACCGGCAATATTTTTTGGGTGGTTGGTTTTGCGCTGATTGTATCCTGGGTGGTGGCGGTGACTTTTACGCCGTACCTTGGCGTCAAGTTGCTGCCGGATGTCAAAGCCCATGCGCATGACCCTTACCAAACGCCGTTTTACCGCAAACTGCGCGGGTTGGTGCAGTGGTGTATCAACCGCAAAAAAACCGTGATTGGCATTGTGGTGCTGGCGTTTGTGCTGGCAGTGCTTGGCATGGCCAAAGGCGTGCAGAAACAATTCTTCCCAAGCTCGGACCGGCCGGAAGTACTGGTCAGTATTTACCTGCCGCATGGCACTGCGATCAGCAATACCGACGCCGTCGCGCTCAAGGTCGAACAACTGCTCAAAGGCAATGAAGATGTACGATCGCTGTCGAGTTTTGTCGGGGCCGGCGCGCCGCGCTTTTTTATCTCGGCGAACCCGGAGCAGCCGGACCCTTCTTTTGCCAAGATTTTGATTGTGGCCAAAGATGCTGACGGGCGTGACCGCTTAATCAATCTGTTGCATCAGCACATCGATGCCGGCGAATTCAGCGCCGCCCGGGTCCGTGTCACGCGGCTGTTATTTGGCCCGCCGGTGCCGTGGCCAGTCAGCTTCCGCGTCATTGGTAAAGATCCTTTAGAACTGCGGCGTATCGCGTATCAGGTGCAGGATGTGATGACGGCTAACCCGAATACGGTTGGTGCCCATCTGGAATGGGAAGAGCGGATGCCGGTGCTGCGGCTGAAACTCAATCCAGACCAACTGCTGGCCTATGGCCTGACCGCCGCCGACGTTGCGCAGCAACTGCAGTTCCAGTTCAGTGGCGCGACCGTATCGCAGCTGCGTGAAGATATCCGCAGTGTTGACGTCGTTGCCCGGCTGGCACGGCCGCAAGCGCTGCAGCCGGATTCAATCGAACTGAAAACGCCACAGGGTAAAGCGGTGTCGATCCGCCAGCTCGGTGAGCTGGTCATTGATTACGAAGAGCCGCTGCTCAAGCGCTACAACCGTCAGACTTATCTGGCCGTGGTAGCTGATGTCAAAGGCGCGCAACCAAATGATGTATCGAATAAAATCTGGGCAGAACTGGCAGATATTCAGGCCAAACTGCCAGCGGGTTATCGCATCACGCAAGCCGGTTCAGTCGAAGAATCCGGCAAAGCCAATGCGTCTATCCAGAAGCTGATGCCGCTGATGGTGGCGCTGATGCTGATTTTTATCATGTTGCAGATGCGCTCGTTCACCGGCATGTGGATGGTGCTGGCGACGGCGCCGCTGGGCCTGATTGGTGCGACGATCGGGTTAATGCTATTCCGCCAGCCGTTTGGTTTTGTTGCCCTGCTCGGCCTGATTGGCCTCGCCGGTATTCTGATGCGCAACACGCTGATTTTGACGCAGCAGGTCACCGACAACCTCAATGACGGCTGGGCACCACGTGATGCGGTGGTCGAAGCCACCATTCACCGTGCCCGTCCGGTGCTGCTGACCGCTCTCGCCGCGATGCTGGCCTTTATTCCGCTAACGCTCGATACGTTCTGGGGCCCGCTGGCCTTTGTGCTGATTGGTGGTGTTGGCGTTGGGACTGTGCTGACGCTGCTGTTTGTACCGGCGCTGTATATGGTGTTTTTCCGCAAACGTCTGGCAAAAATCCCGGCGGTGTAACGATGGACGGCGTCACAAGCTCAACGCGTGACGCCGTACGTTGACAACAGGCACCAAAGCAAAGAGGATGGTTTTTTTCAACCACAGGAAGTTCCCGATGAAAAAAACCATCGCTTTAGCCCTGGCCCTGATGTTCAGCCCGCTGGCAAGCGCCAGCCAGAGTTTTGGCCCGGCCTTTGATTTTGCCAAGTCCAGCAGTGTGACTGTCGCGCAAGTGCTGGCTAAACCCGCAAGTTATCTGCAGCAACCCTTTACGGTACAAGGCAAAATTGACGCCGTTTGCCAGAAAAAAGGCTGCTGGATGCAGTTTGCCACCGCTGCCGACCAACCGACGTTCCGGCTGAAAGTCAAAGATGGCGATATGGAGTTCCCGGTCAGTGCCAAGGGCAAAACCGCCTATGCGCATGGCTCGCTCAAAGCCAAACCGATGACGCTGGAACAAACCAAAACCTACCTGAAACACCGCGCCGAAGAGCAAGGCGAAGCTTTTGACGCCAACGCGGTACAAACGGCGATCACGCTATATCAGTTTGAACCTGTCTCTGTGTTGATTGAATAAGTGATGTCCACTTATATTCTGCTGCTGCGCGGCATTAATGTCGGCAAAGCCAACCGCTTACCGATGGCCACGTTAAAGGCGGTGCTGGAGCAACTCGGCGCGCAGCAGGTAAGGACGCTGCTCAATTCCGGCAATGCGGTATTCAGCCTGTCAACCAGCCCTGCTTGCAACCTGCTTGGCGACCAAATCGCGGCTGCCCTGTTGGCAGAAACTGGACTGGACCTGCATTGTATTGTCAAAACCGCCGCCGATCTGCAGGCCGCTGCGGCAGCGGTTAATGCTGAAGTGATGACCGGCAGCAACGAACCTGACCCGAGCCGGTTTTTGCTCGGTTTTTGTCGTGACCCACAAATCCTGGCGCAATTCGCCAGCGTTGCAGCTGCTTTGCCTGCGGCAGATTCCAAGCTACAGATTGGCGAAGATGCACTGTATCTTTATTGCACCAACGGGATTAACCAATGCCCGATCGCAAACCTGCT
>JAIXSW010000554.1 GCA_027484495.1 Gammaproteobacteria bacterium | reverse complement strand
AATGACAATCAAAGCCGATGCAACCACTGTGATGTCAAGCGGGTAAGTCAATGGCAGCGGCTGTGCCAGGCTGGTGATTACAGCCGGTAAACCGCTGCTAAGGGGCTAAAAACTGTGACTTTTTCTGTGCAAACAAAGCGGTGATCGCGCGCGCCCGGTCATTTACCAGGGCTGGTCTTCAAATGTAACCTGACCAAGATGGCACTCCAGCCATGCCAAAGCTGCTGCTGCGCAGTCGCTTTGTTACGCAGCGCTCGGGTCTTGCGATGGTCCTGGTCAAACTGCAGCCATTTATCCGGATCCGGCACCAGGCTGTTAAAGCCGGCCCGCAGCGGTGTGGTGTTCTCAGTCTTCGCTTTAATGATCATGGGTGTCCTTACTTAAATAATACAGCGGCAAAAACAGCGGAGTGTCAGCGGTATTGCTGTACAGACGCCGGTATTATCGTCAGCGCAAACCAAATGTTCGGTGCGCTAGCCCACAGCCACGTGCATCAGTCGTGTGGGATATCGAACCGATCATCGCATGATCGGCTGATAAGCTTTGACCGTCTCTGCCCGGCAGACGTGATGTTGTGAGGCAGCCACCAGCACAGCAGTGCATTAAGGGATTGTGAGAGCAAACAACATGGCTGAAAAAATCAAACAGGCATTATTGGTGCACAGTGCAGCGTCACCGCTGACACCAGAGCAACTCGTGATTGAAAACAATTGGTTACGCACTGAGCTTTATCAGGCCCGCCAGCAAATTGCCAACGACCAACAAACCTTTGAGCGGCTGCGCCAACAAAGTCAGCTCGATTTTCTGACCCAGACGCCAACTCGGCTGTTATTGAGCGACCGGGCTTCTCAGGCCTTCCGCCAGGCGACACGTCAACATACCGAAGTGTTAGTCGTGTTTATCGATATCGATCGTTTTAAGCAAATCAATGACCACTTTGGCCATAGTACCGGCGATCAGGTGCTGGTGCAGTTAGCGGCGCGCCTGCAACAATGTCTGCGGGTCAGTGACACCGTCTGCCGCTATGGCGGTGACGAGTTTGTCTTGCTGTTACCACTGACGTGCGAGCCACGTGATGTGCAGCTGCTGGTCAACAAACTGCTGCATTGTGCCACGCAACCGATGACCATCAGTCAGCAAGTCATAGTGCCACAGATCAGTCTCGGCGTCGCGATTTACCCGTTGCATGGTCAGACTCTGGCCAGCCTGATTGAAAAGGCCGACCAGGCGATGTACGCCGCCAAAGCGGATGGCGGCCGGCATTTTCGCATCAGTGCAATGAATGGCAAGACCACAGGTTAAGCGCTGGCTGGCCGGACGTTGCTCGTGCAGTGTTGGTCAGCTGTGGGTCGAATGACGCCAAATCACCGGTTGGCCGGCGGTTTGGGCGGCCTGCAGTAACTGCAGTAGTGGAAAAGTGCGGGCGGCCAGGCTGATTTGTGATTCCAGCTGCAATACCGGCGCGATATGCCCGGCCAGACTGCTGTTGTCTGGCGAATCAGTTTGTACGGCGGCCTGGGCGTCAGCGTCGCTGTGTTGTTGCAATAACGCCAGCGCGTCCGCGATTGCGCCAGCCGGCACTATGCCTTCGGCTTTCGCCGCCTTGCCGCCACGACCGGTGTTGTTGTCATAGGGCGTACAGCCCATCATTTGCAGCATCTGTTCCCCTTGTGCCTGCAGGTAAGTCAGCGGGTACCAGTTTGGTGTTGTGAAGGTAATCATGATCATCACTCCGTTGCTGAAAAAAACACTGCCGGTGTCACACCCGGCAGCTGCGATGCTTGATATGGATGCTTCGGATCAGCGGGCGGCCAGTGCTGGTTCAGTAATAATCACTTCGACCCGACGGTTTTGCTGACGCCCGCCCGCGGAGTCATTGCCGGCGATCGGCAGCTCTTCCCCTTTGCCCTGACTGCTGAGCCGGCCAGACTGAATGCCGCGGCCTAACAGGAAATTCCGCACGCTGTCCGCACGTTGTTGCGACAATCCCTGGTTGTAACCCGAACTGCCGACATTATCCGTGTGGCCTTCAATAATGGCGCCCCGCAGCGGGTACTTACTGAGAAACGACGCCAGATCGGCCAGATGCTGACTGGTGGCGGATTTCAAATTGGCTTTGCCAGTATCAAATAACACATCACCCAAGGTAACCACCCAGCCTCGTTCGGACTGACGGGCGTTCAGCAGTTTTATTTGTGCCTGCAGTTCGCTGGCCAATTGTGCCGCGTTATTAGTATCGGCTTTGGCATCTAGTACCTGCTGCTGCGCTACATCAGTTTGCTGGCGAGCTGTCGCAGCGTCCGTCCGGGCATTGCGCGCATCCTGCTGCGCCCGATCGGCTTCACGGGTGCGGGAGTCCAGCCGGGCGTCATCGCGCGCTTTGGCCAGCACTTTTTGCTGATCTTCGGCATAACGGCTTTGCGCCTGCGCCCAGGCAATATTCACTTTGCGGTCGGCAACAAACACCAGATGGCTGGATAATGCTTCATCTTTTACCGGCTGTTCCGCCGCGCGCACCGCCTGTTCAGCTTGCGTGATCGCCGTTGGCGCCAACACAGCCAGTTCCTGATTGGCCTGCAGTGCACTGAGTTCAGCGCGGACATCGGTAATGCCACTGGCGAGCTTTGGCGCACTGCTGCAGGCCGTCAATACAGTCAGCGTCAGACCATACCAGCAAAGCTGGCGGGCCCGGCGTAACGGGGTCAAAACAAAGGGCAGGTTCATGGCTGATTTCCTTGCGTGTTACGCAGCATTTCCTGCTGCAGGATCCCAAGACTGGTCTTCATCTCTTCGTTGACACTATTGGCCTGCGCCAAATCCGCGCGGGCAACAGCTAACTCTGCATCCAGTGTGGCTTGCATGGCATAGCGATCGGCATTGACGGCGTCGCGCTGCAATAAAGCACTGCGTGATGCCTGCAGTTTTTGCCGCGCTTCGGCCAGTTCGCTGGCGGCGTATTGACCGACCCGATCCTGCTCCGCCCGGGCTATAGTGCGCTCGGCCCGGTTCATTTCATCGGTGGTCGCCAACGGAGAAGAGCTACAGGCGGCAGCGCCGGTCAGTACCAGCACCGGCAGCGCAATCACCGGCAGCAGGCGGCGCCAGACCGGCAGGCGTGGCCAGAATGGTAAGCGCGGCCAGTCCGGCAGCCAGCGCTGGATTTGATTCAACATGTGATTGAACGTTTGATTCGACATGTGCAACTCCTTGCCCGGGTTCTTTATACCGGGAGTGTTCAGTACAAAAGCCCTGCAGTGCCCGACGTGTTGTCTTGCCAGGCTCTGCCGGATCCGGCCGATCAGAACAACAGTGCTTTTGAGGTCACACTTTTGACGCCGCGAATATTCTGCGCGGTTTCAATCGCCAGCGACCGTTCAATGCCGCTGGCCACTTTGCCGGTCAGCGTCACAATGCCGTTGTTGGTGCTGACATCAATGTCGCCACCGCTGATATTGCTGGAGTACATAAAACTGGATTTCACTTTGGCCGTGATCCAGCTGTCCGAAATGTTGTGACTTTCATCCTGCTTTTTCGCTTTTGCTTTATCGTCGTCGCTCATCGGATGATCCTGAATTTTCAGATTGTTGGTCACGGACATCACACCACGGGTATTCATTGCCAGCCGGTTGGCGATATCTTTGGCCGCCTGACTGTCTGCACTGCCGGTCAAGGTGACCCGGCCATTTTTCGTTTTGACATCGGTACCCACCGAATCCACGTCTTTATTCCACAGCAATTTTGAGCGGATAGCGGCAGAAATACTGGCGTCATCAATTTTGTCGCCAAAACCACTCTGGCCAAAATGCGGGACATAACTGGCTTCGACCACAATTTGATTGTCGACGTCAGTGATGCCGGAAACGCCTAACGCGATTTCACTGGCCAGTTCTTTACTGACTTTTTCATCCACTTTACCGGTCAGTACCGCTTTGCCTTTTTGCACTGTGACTTTCAGGTCATTGGCGCGCAAATATGGATTTAACGCATAACTAGTCGCGATCTGGCTTTCCTGCCGCACATCATCCATCGAGGTGGTGACTGCATCAGCGGCCAAAACAGATTGCGGTGACATCGTCAATAAAATGGCCGAGGCGAACATAAATTTGCGATAGAGAGGGTTCATCAGCGTGCTCCTGTTGGGGAAAAGGTAACCGGTGCTGCATCGGCAGCGCCGGTTGTGCTGCACAGGGCCGGACTACAGTGGCGGATCAGCTATGTATGCGCCGCTGACAGGTCAGGTCCGGGTGCAATTTCACTTAGCAATGACATTTATCAATAAAACTCTTCACTTGTTTGCTGGCCATGTCCTGACTCAGCGAATAGCGCTGTTGCACCAAATCAGTCAGGTTGGTCTCCACGCCACCGGATTTCAGTAATTCGCTTTCACTGATTTTGCTCCAGTTACTTTTTGCCGCCTGGATCTGGCTGTGCCATTTGCCGTTAAAGGCGTCTTTTTTCGCGCTGTCAGCCGGTTTGCCGCTTTCGGCGGGTTTGTGGCTGGTGGCGTCCATTTTCGCTTTGTCGGCGGCAACCGCTTTGTTCATGTTGGTGGTGTCGCTGGCCGCAGCCTTAGAGTCATCTTTGGCCGTTTTGGCCAGCGCGTCGGTTTTTGCAGAGGTGGTATTCGGGTCGATTTTTGCAGCAGCTTTATTCTGTTCGGTGAACTTATTCATAAGGACCTCAGGGTAATTCGGCGCCTTGCAGAGTTGCAGGAACCGGACGTGCAGCTTGGCAAGTCAGCAGGCTGTAGTCGGTGCGTTAGCGCGCATGGCATCAATTGTGGCAATGCTGTTAGCAAATCGGGGTTGTTGCCGGGGGCTTTTACGGACTGGGTGCTGCAGCGCACAGATCACCGCAGATAAACCCGCCATGTTGCAGGGAGTGAATGTCATGACACAGGAGCGTCCGATGAACAAACACCACAAAGCCACCTTATCAGCACCAGGGTCCAGTTGCGGCGCTAACCCACAGCGGCACAACGCTGCAAATCATGCCGCAAACCATGCTGCACTCCATGCCGGGCAAGCCGAGCCTTATCCGGTCAACGCGGACAATCCCGACACTTTGCTGCTTGGCTGTAAAAAGCTGGTCGGCCAGCGGCTGAAGAATCATCGCGGTGAGGTATTAGGCACGCTGGACAGCATAGTGCTGGACCTGAAAACCGGCCGGATCAGCTATGCAGTGCTGGCTTATCCCAGTTCGTTTGTCGCACCGCCGCGCCTGTTCGCCCTGCCCTGGCATGCATTAGTGCTGGATGACGACCAGCGCCACTTTAGCGTTGAAGCTGAACATACCGAATTACAACGTCAAGCTGGCTTTGACCGTGCCCTGTGGCCGGCGATGGCCGATCCACAGTGGCAGCGCAAGGTCGATGGTTTTTACAGCAGTGACTGACTGTTTGCCCACCCCCCGATAGGAGAACTGACATGTTAAGAACCGTCGCTTTGGTCTTGCTGGTGCTGTGGCTGCTTGGGCTGTTAGCGCCGATAGGCGTTGGCAGCCTGATCCATGCGTTATTGGTATTTGCGCTGATCCTGCTGCTGGTTGATGTCTTTCAGGCCCGCAGTTAGAGACGGCCCCGTTTATTGCCGGATCCGCCCCCGTAAGGCGGGTCCCATTCTGTTGGAGAATCATATGTTGATGAAAACCAGAGTTGTATCGCCGCTGGATGTGGCCGATCAGTCTGCAGCCGATTTATCCGGCCTGATGCGGGACCACCGCAACAGCCGTTGTCGCAACATGCTATGGCTTGGCTGCAGTTGCATATTTGCATTACCGCAAGTCGGATTTGCCGACAGTTACCGGATGGACACACCGTCCTGGTATGCCGGCGCCAGTGTTGGTGAATCGCGGCTCAGCCTCGATACCTCACAACTTGAACGCGATATGCAGGCGCAAGGTTTACCGCTGGCGTCGTTGTCGCGTAACACCAATGACACCGGCTATAAGCTGTTTGCCGGATTCACGCTGAATGATTATCTGGCGCTGGAAGGCGGTTATTTTCGCCTCGGTGAAGTGGATTTCTCCGCTGTCACTGCCGCCGCGCCGAACGGCAGCACGTATCCGCTCGCTGGTCATTTGCGTGATCAGGGGGCCAATCTGGATTTGGTGGCGCGGATGTTATTAAGCAGCGCTTTTGCCGTCACGGCGCGATTGGGCCTGACCTACAACGATACTGATTCACGGCTTGATTATCAGCGCCCGATCAATCTGGATCAGTACGACCGCAGTAAGCACTATCTGAAACATAAATTTGGTGCGGGTCTGGAATATCAGCTGACGCCGGCCTGGGGCATGCGGCTGGAACTGGAACGCTACCGGCTCGACGATCTCTGGGGTGATCAGGGCGATATGAAGCTGTTGTCGCTGGGTCTGGTGTATCAATATGGTCAGCACACCGCTTATGCTGAGCCCACTGCAGCCCCCACGCCAACTGCAACACCGGAACCGTACGCCGATCCGCCAGCATCAACGCCTGCAGCGCCTGACGCGGCACCGGTATTGATCGAACTGGCCGATGTGCATTTTCAGTTTAACCAGTCTGCGCTGACGCCTGCAGCCAAAACCATTTTGGCGCAGCATGTTGCAACGTTAAAAGCGCAACCAGATAGCCGGGTACAGATCGCCGGTTATACCTCGGCCAGTGGCACCGATGCTTATAATCAGCAGCTCAGTGAGCGCCGGGCGCAAGCAGTGCAGGACTATCTAACGAAGGAAGGCGGGCTAACCCCGGCCCGGCTGACCAGTATCGGTTACGGCGAAGCGTCACCGGCAGAAGTGGAAAACAAGCCGTCAGAACTGCGCTCCAGTGCAGCAATGGCCAATATGCGCGTGTTGTTTCGATTGCTGTTGCAATAACAACTTCCGCACGTCAAATAAAAACAGCGGCTGATGCCGCTGTTTTTTTCTGTCGCTTTTCAGAATTTGCCGCAATGTCCCGGTGGCATTAAACGTTCAGATTCATGTTTGACCACGTTGTAGCATTCGCAGCATGTCGCTTCCAGCAACTTGCGGTTCACCACTTCGATATGCCCCCGACTGTAATTGATGATGCCCTGCCGCTGCAGTTTACCGGCAGCGTCTGTGACGCCCTCGCGGCGCACACCGAGCATATTGGCGATCAGCTCCTGCGTCATCAGCAAATGGTCATTTGGCAGCCGGTCTATCGACAACAACAACCAGCGGCACAGCTGCTGTTCGATACTATGATGGCGGTTGCACACCGCCGTCTGCGCCATCTGCGTTAACAACACCTGGCTGTAGCGCAGCAACAGATATAACAAGGCGCCGTGGCGGTTAAATTCATCTTTCAGGCGCTGACCAAACAACTTGTAGGCATAACCTGCACTTTGCACCACAGCCCGGCTGGTAGTACTCTCGCCGCCCATAAACAGCGCGACACCGACCATGCCATCATTGCCAACGACCGCAATTTCTGCCGAAGCACCATTTTCCATCACATAGAGCAGCGAAATGATCGAGTCGACCGGGAAATAGACGTAACGCATTTTACAGCCAGCTTCACCAATCACCTGACCAAGTTTGAGCTCCACCAGTTCCAAATGTGGGTTAATTCGTAGTTTAACGTCTGGCGGGAGTTCACATAACAGACGGTTTGTTTCAGGTGGGGGCAATGCTGCTTTGGTGTGCGTTTTTTCCGATACAGATTTAACTGCCGGCGGGTCAATCGTCATAGCAGATCCTTTTGCGGTAGCGTACCTAAAAAGATACAGTTGTAGTATACGAGAAAATATTTATCACTATGTGCGGTAACGCACATATGACATGTTTAGTTTTGTTCTAGCCACTCAGTGGCTGATAACAGCTGCAACTGCGCGCCAGCAGGCTTTGCCGGTCGAGAATATGCAGCCGGCCCCGGTTATACAAAATGATGCCGTTGGCCTGTAAATCGCCGGCGGCGACCGTGATACTGCTGCGGCGCACGCCGAGCATGTCGGCCAGAAACTGATGGGTTAAATACAATTCGTCGGTCTGGATCCGGTCATGACTCATCAGTAACCATCGTGCTAACCGTGCTTCCACCTGATGAAAATGGGCGCACACCGCGTTTTTATTGAGCTGACGTAACAACAGATACATATACACCCGAAGCAAAGGCGCCAGATGCTCACTTTGCGCCAACGCCGTCTCAATCACCGAAACCGGGAAGCGCCAGGCGAGGCCTGCGCCCTGCACTATCGCTTCTGACGGCACCTGCCGGGTTTGCAGCAATATGGTGACCCCCAACATACCTTCGTAGCCGACCAAGCCCATTTCCAGCGGTGGATGGCCCGGCAGTTTGGCGATCAGCGAGATAAAGGCCGTTAGTGGGAAATACAAATGCTGATATTGTTCGTCGGGCAAACAGAGCGCCTCAGCAAACTCCAGTTGCACCAGCTCCGCCTGTGCCAATAACGCGGTTTGCTCGGCTTCCGGCAGGTGTCGCAGCAGCCGGTTCTGGATCTGTGGTCTTTGAGTGGCAGGGATCACGACTGGCATAAGACTCCTTTCTGAACGGATGAGGAAACAGGTGGCAGGGTTGCCAGCATGGTGTTGCTGGTCCTGCCGCAATGGTCATTGCGCCATACCTGGCTATTTAACCCGCATATCGTTTTTCACCGACACCACGCCGCCCACATCGCGTGTCAGCAGCATCGCGGTATTGATGTCTTGCTGTGAATTGACAAAGCCGCTGAGCTGCACCACGCCTTTAAAAGTTTCGACGTTGATTTCGGCAACGCTGAGCGTTT
>JAIXSW010000165.1 GCA_027484495.1 Gammaproteobacteria bacterium | reverse complement strand
GCCACTTCTAATAACAAATGATTGTCGGTATTCATCGGGCTGCTCTGTGGTGCGGAACCCAAACAAACTGACACAACCATGTCATTTAGACAACATTTTTATTGAGTCAAAATGACAAAAACCAATCAACGAAAAACAGTAAACACTTGATTTTAATCACTTAAAATAGTTGGCACATTAACTGTAATAACTCAGACAGTATCAATCAGTTCTGAGGTGTTTATGTTACTGGACTCAAGCTTATCCCATCAGCCCGTCTACCTGTCGTTATTGCGCGCTGCCAATTGGGGCTTATTGCTGTCGGTGTGTCTGTTTATCGCAACAGTGCTGATTTGTTATCCGTTTGAGCAGTTGTTTTCACTACCGCAACTTGTCGTCGGTCATGTGCTGCTGATCGCCAGCGCGACGTTGATTAAGATCTGCTATGTCTGTCGTTGCATCGCTTTATATGGCTTGGCCCGGGAAGTGTGCTGAGATGCTGCGCCCCGACAATCTGCAACCAGCCGCCCGGCAGTTGCCATTGCTGGCAATGCCATTTCGACCGGCCTTTTTACTGGCTGGCTGCTGGGCAGTGGTCGCCATCAGCATCTGGCTGGCCCAGCTCACGGGCTTGATCCAGGGCGCCGCTGGCTTAAGCGGTGCTTTGTGGCATGTGCATGAAATGCTATTTGGCTTTGCCGCCTTAGTGGCCGTCGGCTTTTTGTTAACTGCAGCACAAAACTGGACGCAAATCCCTGCGCTAAATAGCCGCTGGTTATTGGGCTGGACTCTGCTCTGGCTGACCGCAAGGTTACTGACATTCACTGATCCCCTTGCCAGCACCGGTCATAGATTGCAGCTGCTCGCGCTGGTGCAAGGCAGCTGGTGGCTGCTTGGTATTGGTGCTCTCAGCCGCCAGCTCTGGCGGGCCCGCAGTCGGCACAATTATCAGTTTTTGCTGATGCTGACTGGCATGGCCGTACTCAACTTACTGTTTTTACGCCAAAGTGCAGATGGCCATTACCTGCAGGCCCTGCACATGAGCCACAGCATGATCCTGCTGTTTGGTCTGCTGATGGGCGTGTTAGGCGGTCGAGTGATCCCGTTTTTCACCGCCAGAGCGACCAACACAGCGCAGTCTCAGACGCCGCGGCTCGACCTGCTGTTATTAGTCAGCGCAATTGCGGGCACGCTTGGGTTTATCAGCAGTATCTGGTGGTCCTTGTTGAATCCGGGCTGGCTGATGCTGTTGTGCGCGCTACTTCATCTGCTACGACTGGGTTATTGGTTCACGCCGAAGCTGCTGGCGCAGCCGCTTTTGTGGTCTTTGCATCTTGCTTATCTGGCGTTGGCTATTGGCCTGGCGCTGATGGCAATCGCTTTATTGTCTGCGCCAGCTGCGCTGCCCCGGCCCGCCCTGTTTAAAGACGCTTTGCATCTGGTCAGCATCAGTGCGATGGCCGGCATGATGCTGGCGATGATGGCGCGGGTCGCGCTGGGCCATACCGGCCGCCCGTTACAAGTCAGCCGCCTGCTGGCGCTGGCTTTTACTCTGCTCACGCTCAGTGGCGTATTGCGCGCCACAGCAGCTTTATTCAGCCAACCGCAGCTGAGCTGGTACAGCAGTGCCGGTCTGTGGTTATGCGCTTTTGCAATTTTCACCTGGGTCTATTGGCCCATCCTGACCACAGCCCGGCTGGATGGCCGGCCGGGTTGATGCTCTCCACACTTAGAGGTAGTTATGTTAACTGAAGTACAGATCCGTCTGGTTAAAAGCACAGTGCCATTATTGGAAAGTGCCGGCGTCGCGGTGACTGAATATTTTTACAATCGCATGTTCAATGTCCAGCCGGAGCTACTGGACATCTTCAACATGAGTAACCAACGCAGTGGCCGCCAGCAATTTGCGCTGTTCAGTGCAGTGGCATCCTATGCCCGGCATATCGATGATCTGGCGGCGCTTCGCGAGGTGGTGGAACGAGTGGCGAATAAACATACCAGCCTGTTTATTCAGCCGGAACACTACGACATTGTGGGCTATCACCTGATCGCCACGCTCCAAGAACTAGCGCCTGATGCATTCACCGCCGAAGTCGTTGAGGCCTGGACCGCAGCTTATGCCTTGTTGGCAGGCATTCTGAGTGGCCGTGAACAGCAACTTTACACGGAAAAACGCAGCGCAACCGGAGGCTGGTATGGCCCAAGAACTTTTAAAGTTATCAGTAAAACCATGGAGTCTGAGCTGGTGTGCAGCTTGGTATTCGCGCCTGTGGACGGACAACCAGTGCTGGATTATCTGCCTGGCCAGTATCTCGGCGTCAAAGTGAAACCGGTATTGGCGGCAAATATCGAGATCCGTCAGTACTCTCTCTCAAACCAGGCCAATGGCCAGACCTACCGCATCAGTGTCAAACGCGAAACGCTGCCACAACCCGGTCTGGTATCGAATTTCCTGCATGACGAAGTTCAGGTCGGAGACCTGCTGGAGTTATTACCGCCGGCTGGCGACTTTTATCTGCAGGCGCAGTCGGCACCAACAGTACTGATCTCGGCCGGAGTCGGCCTGACCCCGATGTTGGCAATGCTGGAAACGCTGGTGGCGGCGGGTCAGAACACGCCAGTCTGGTTTTTACACGCCTGTGAAAATCGCGCTCAGCACTCGTTCACCAGCCGGCTGCATAGCCTTGCCCAGCAGCAGGACAATCTGCAGCAGCATTATTGGTATCAGCAAGCCAGCTCAGCAGATTTGCAAACAGGTCAGGTCACGGCGGGACTGATGGATCTGAGCGCACTGCAACATCAGCTGCCGCTGCAGCAGGGGCAGTTTTATCTGTGTGGTCCGGCCGGATTTATGCAGTTTGTCAAAACACAACTGTTGCAACTGGGCGTCGCGGCAAACAGCATCCACTATGAAGTGTTTGGCCCGCATCAGGCGTTATGATCGGAATATAAGTGGCGCAACCTCCGCGGCTTCACGTTGCGGAGGTTTCAATACACCAGACAGAATCGCAGGCACAAAAAAACCAGCACTTGGCTGGCTATTGTTTTACTGATGTTCAGCTCAGTAAAGTGGCGGAGCGGACGGGACTCGAACCCGCGACCCCCGGCGTGACAGGCCGGTATTCTAACCGACTGAACTACCGCTCCAAGCCTTGCACTACAGCATATCAGTTGGGGATGCTGCGTTGCGGCGGGAATAATACGGTTCTGCCCCAGACCCGTCAACTTCTTTTTTGCCGGATCTGGCTAAAGCTTAATCATCCGGTAACGAAAGGTCCAAAATATCATCAGAGGCTTTGTTTTTCGGTGATTTTTTCGCCGCTGTTGCGCTATCAGCCCCCGCACTCTGTGCTGTAGTCGCCATCGAAATATCGTCAGTACCCGTTTTCTTCCGTTTCAGTAAGGCTGCCGGATTCAGTTTAGCTAACAGCATGCTGACGGTTCTTTGCGCATTGGCATTCATCGTCAACAAAATAGCGCCGCCACCACCTATCAGGATCAACAAG
>JAIXSW010000490.1 GCA_027484495.1 Gammaproteobacteria bacterium | reverse complement strand
TGGCGCCGGGCTATGCGAGTGGTCTTCGCCGCCGTGGGCTTGGGCTGCTTGAGTCAGGAGTTGCTGGCTGAGTGCTAACAGCACCAGCGTACTCAGGATGTTTCGCCGGGTCATACTGCTGCCCCCATTTTTTTGCCGGGAGTTTTGCCTGCGGCTTTGCGTTGACGGGCCAGCCGCCACAGCAACAAACCAACTAACAGCGCACCCACGCCAATCACATATTGCGTGCTGTATTCAGTCCAGCTGTGCTGATGCTCCACTGTGTTGTTGTGTGGCGTCAGGTCGAGTTTGGTATTCAGCAGGTCGATCTCGTCGCCCGCTTCGATGGTCAGCGCGATGGCATGGGTGGTGGCGGGTAATGTTTTAACATCAAGCTGATACAAGCCAGGCTGCAGCATTTTCGCGGTGCCGCTAAAGGCTGAACTGCTCAGTTCAATCACCGCGTCTTTCACCGGGCTATTGTCGGCGTAATGGTCGAGGTAGATTTGTAGGCTGCTGTTGGCGTTGTTCTCCGATACCTCTGGCGCCACCAGCACCAGCTCAAACAACTCCGAACTGGCATAAGCCCGCCGGCTCTGCCCTTCCGCCGGCAGCGTTAACACCGCTTTGTCTTCATCACCGTGATCTTCGCCACTATGCGCGAGTGCGTGTTGCGGTGCAGCAAGCAAACAAATTGTCAGCGCCAAAGACCTGACTAAACCCCAAACCATCATAAAACCCCAGTCCAGAACATTTCCGAGACTGGCAGTGTGCCAAAGCCCGCCCAACAACGACCTGACGGCAAGATGACAAAGTTGTCATGTTGGGGCTTGGTAAATAGGTGTTTGCATTGGGCGGTGGTCGTATTATGGCCCCTACCCGAAATTCATCGTTCTGATACGCCGCGAAAACCTCAAACCCCAAACACAGTGGCAAACCCAACACCGCCACCACTGCGTTCGCCCGTTCGCGCCTCCCGCGCTCACTCTTAACCGCTCACTCCGCGGATGCCGCTGCCGGGTTTGTTGGGGTTTGGGGAAGACTGCTTTGAGCGAATAGCAGTTGTGCAGATCTGTCGTTCTCGAAACGACGAATCTCTGCTTTGCCTTATTTGCGGACTTTATATTTTTCGTGAACTTGGCATGTTCCCTCTAAAAGCTCGCACAAATTCAGTTTACAACCACATGGGCGATGCATTGCAACCTAGGGGCAGAGGTAAACAACTGCTTCCCTTCATACTACAGGATCCCAACTTTCATCCATTTAAGAAACGACTCGTTCACGTATCTCCGAAAGCGTCTCCGGATTTACACTTGATGCCTTTTCGCTTTTAATAATGCTAAGGGCTGTATATAAACTCTTTGTAGTAGGTCAATTACACTTTTGTTCACTGAGCTTTTTGCCTCATCCAGAATAGCCTGAGCGTTGAGCACTCGAATCTCGTATTTGTGGACCGTTTCCTTGATTTTAGCGATAGCGTTAAGAGACTGTTCTGAAATTTCACCACTCCGTCGAGAAACTTCGTGACAACCACCTTATTCAAGTGAACTACTAATTGGAACAGTTGTTTAGCTGTCTTCGTTTTTATTCGAGCAGTAAATCTCAGGGCCTGTACCTGCATATAGTTTCTCTGGTGTTAATTCTGTGAAAAAAATTTGACTCAATATGGGTAAATGTGGTTAAAATAATTAAATGCCATTCAGTGATGTTTAATCAATGTGTGGCTGCAGTTGAAAATGATATTTTTGAATTCAATTTAATTTTCAAATGTCTATTTTTTGTTTTTCGATCTTTTTACAAGCGAACATAATTAATACATATGGAGTTGTGTAATAATGAGGAAATTTGTTTTATTTTTTACGAGCGCGATGTCTTTTTCAACTATGGCATCCGGAATTACAGCTCAATGCCAAAACTTGCAGAATAAAGTTGCGCAATTAAGTGACAATTTCGAAGTCGGCGGAGTAGTAATTCCAGCTAATCTTATTAAAAACGATGATGTTGCACACGTGCTTGTTGGAACGCCTGTTCAAGTTAGCGACAAAAAATCTTACCACTGTGCTGTTCCTGATTTTAATTACAAAGACTGTATTGAGCCTGGTACAGGGCGCTATTCTTTTTGGCACTCAAAAAATACTTATGATACTCCGACACTCCTAAGTAACTTAACAAGAGTAGAGATTATCATTATACGGCAACGACACGTGGCATTAATTATATAACTAGTGTTGTTACGGATGAAAAAGCGGTAGTGACATTAAATCAAACACCTATAGTAGATCTTAACCCTTCAATGGATGCTTATATTGGGGTTAGTATAGTACGAGACTTGTATCAACAATTTGCCAAAGATTTTGGCAAATATTCAGGTATGACGTTAAGAATACCTTTTTGTGATACGATTTCAGTGTATGCACAAAATTTAGCCTCTGTTAGCAATGTAACCATATCTGGTGGGACTACTATTAAGGTAAACTCAAGCATTCAAATGGATCAGTATTCGAAGTTCCAAATGTCAGGTCAAGCGCCTGTGGTTAAATTTCATTTTCGAAATGACATATCTGGATTAACACAAATCATAGAAGGTAATTCAGGCAATATTGTATTTTCACCTACTTATAACGGTCCGTACTTGATTACAATCGAAATATTTGATGGTACTTTTACATCTACTAAAGAACTTGGTTCAGTATTCTATCGTGGAGGTCAACCATGCTGTGGCGGAGATGTGCCTTTGTAATACTTTTTTCATTATTGGCGGGCTGTTCGTCATCAAGCTTTGAAAACCGTACAAAGTCTGTGTTGGGGACAGCTATTACTGGAAACAAAATCAGTTATGGAAATACAGCAGAATGCGCAATGATTCGCAGTCAGTGTAAAGGCCAGTATCAACAATGGGTCCAGAATGGTGAAATAGCTTGTAGTTGCAGTAAGTAGTAGCTACTGATGATCTTGATAAGTCTTTTGACGAGGTTACTACTCGAGATGATATCGAAATCATAGGACATCCAAGTAAACGAAAACTAATCAAAGCCCACCAGACCCGGTGGGCTTTGCCTTTTGCTCAAGTGAACATTTATGGCTTTTAGGAATGCTGGTGTGAAGTATATGCGTTGCGTATTTCGGCTTGTCCGGCCAGCTGTTTCGGTATCGTCCGGCCATCTGATCTTCTCTTCGTAATGATCCGATGAATGCGGTGGATCCTAGTGGTGAAAGTAAAGTTGCATACCTAATTAAATTAACGAAAAACGGTTCTCGAATTGTTCGGTCTTAACTCAAAGCAGACATTGCATTTTCCTTAAGGCAAATGACCGCTTTTGGCACAAACCGGCTCAACCTCATTAAATCTCTTCATCATTCTCTTCACTACCCAAAACCTCATCGACTTCGATCTCAATCTGGTGTCAGGTTCATTCAGCAGCAATTGCAGGTTCTGCTGCTATCCGTTTCTCTATTTCCAATGTTTCACGGTACTCAGGCGCTTCGGCCTGCAAAGTCCAAGCGGCTTCGTGGCCGCGGTGTTCGATGTGAGATTTAATATCACTGATGCTCAGACAGAAAAATTCTTTACGTGGGTTCACTTT
>JAIXSW010000030.1 GCA_027484495.1 Gammaproteobacteria bacterium | reverse complement strand
ACCGGCGGCACCTGCAGTTGCAGCGGCAGGTCGTCGCTTTGTTGCCAGTCCAGCTGCAGGCGCTCACCGAGACGAATTTGCTGAATTTGCAGATAAGCGCGGCTGAAGCTGAGTTCATCGGCCAGCGGCACCAGCTGAGCGCGGGTTTGATCGAGGCTTTGCCGTAACAAGGTCGTTAAGGCGGCCAGCATCTGACTGGCCTGCTGCGGTTCAATCCTGATCAGCGCCTGCACATTGGCCAGCGTATTAAACAAAAAATGCGGTTCGATTTGTGATTGCAGCAGTTTCAGCTGTTGTTCCAGCAACTGTTTTTCCTGTTCCGATTGTTTCAGTGCGGTTTGCATCAGCTCTTGCTGTAACTGATGTTTTTGGTCGAGCAGGTAATAAAACGCTGTCATCGCCACGCTGACCACCAGCACGATACCGAGCAGTGACAAGTCAAAACCGGGTTTATATTCTTTACCAGCCGCGCTGAACTGCCAATAGGTCCAGCCCATCGGCAACGCAAACCAAAGGAATCCAGCCAAGGCCAGTGCGATTGCCGTATGCAGTGTCATCGACTGCTCAGGTTTACGCAGTTGCAGCCAGCGGATCGTCGTGCGCATCGTCAGGCCGATACCATTGGCGTACAGCAGCTGCAGCCACAGCGGCCCCATGCCGAATAACGTGAACAGCAGCGCCAGCAAAGAACAAGGCACAATCAGGTTCAGTTGATCGCGCCAGAACGGGGGTTGTGCTTTTAGTTCTTTTAATGGGTAACGTTCGGGTGCGCTGTCAGAAGGCATATTGGGCTCCGGCCACGACTTCGTGTTTTTTGCCAAGCAGACGGAAGCTGCTGTCGGCAGGACCAGCGAAGTGCTTGATCCCTAAGTTAATTTTGAACTGGTCGCTGACACTATAACTGACAGCCCCCGAAATTAACAATGCTGTTACCGCCGGTTGATACAGTAGCGTCAGTGATGGCTGCCAGTCGCCTTCGGCGCGCAGATGTAGCAACCATTGTTGCCGCGTCAGCTGGCGGCCACTGAACAATTGCAGACTGCTTTGTCGTTCCAGCGTTTGCACAGCCGGGCCTTGCAGCCGTTGTTGCAGCATGTGTTGCAGCGCCTGCCAATCCCTGTCGGCGCTGGCCTGGCCGTCATAGCTATATTCCAGTATCAGATTCCAGCCGGCGGCAGCGGTGTAATTCAGGCCGGTGCTGAGTTGCCAGGCACCTTGTTGCTGCACGGCATCGGCCAGGGGGCGATCGATGCGCATTCCGATTCCTGGTGGCAGCGATGATGTTGGCCACTGGATCCATTGATTGGTCCAATAGTGCTGCTGCCACAGCAGGCTGCCCTGCAGCGCCAGCCCTTCATTAATCACCCAGACCTGACTGGCGCCAACCCGCCAACCGATGTCCTCGTCATAATGTGCCAGCGCCTGCCACTCCAGGTCGCCGGCCTGCTGATAATACCGCGCGCCACAGCCGGTGCTGGCCGGCAAAGTTTGGCCATAGCGGCGAAACACTTGTTCCGTCTGATTGCACAGCAAAGTCCAGGCGTTGTCGGCGCCAAACCAGTCGGCAGCCGCTTGCCAGACGCCGGGTGCGACGACGGTGTAAAGTGCCAAAGTGTCGGTTGGCGAGAATAAATCCAGCGGGCGCAGGCCATAATTCACGTCAAAATCGCGTTTGCGTGTGCCGGCGCTAAAACTCCAGTTACCTGCGTCAATGTTCCAGTAAGCTTCGGAAAGTTCTAACTTTTGTGCGGAGGTTGCGCCGGCCGGCTGCTGCGGATCTGTGCGCCACAATGTACTGGCGAGCTGAAATTGCTGGTTGGCGCCGAGCTGGCTTTGCCATTGCAAATCCAGCGTTTGCAGCAGTAGCTGCTGGCGCTGCGGCCCCCGTAACAGGCTGTCGCCAGTGGCGCTGCTGCCAAACAGGCGATATTGCACGTCCGGCTGCGCCGCCTGCACGCTCGTGCTACAACTCAGGCCACAGCTCACTACCAGAGCCATCATTGGATACCACAGCGACATGGCGCCACTCCTTTTCTGTCCGTTCAGCCGGGGGAAGGGCTGAGTTGTCAGAATAAAAGGAGTGGGCAGATGCTGCAGTGCGCGCTGACCAAAGGTCAAAAACGCCGACCAGCTGCTGAAAAATGACTATTTACATAGTCCGCAACATGGTCAGTTTGTGCTGCAGTAACGAACGTTTTTCCGGCTCGTAACTATATTCCAATGCGGATTCCAATAGCTTTCGTGCCGCCTGGTATTGCTGATGCTTCAGATAGTGCCGCACCAGCGCCTGATTGGCCTGCAACAGATAAGGGACTTTTTTCTGCAGACGCTGATAGAAGCTGATCGCCAGCGCCTCACGTCCTGCCTGCTCCGCCTGGACGGCCTGAATATATAACTCAAAGGGGTCATCACTATCCGCCCGGGCGAGCTGTAGTTCCAACTGCTGGATCAGTGATTGGTCGCCTAGCTGCATCGCCAGCACCTGATAATTGTGCAGCAGCGCCAGGTGCTGCGGTGCGACGGCAAGTCCATATTGATACCATTGCTGTGCCAGCTCAGGCTGTTGCTGGCGGCGTAATAACACCGCCATCAGGTTAATCGCCGGGATAAACTGGTCATCCTGTTGCAGGCTAGTTTGCACCAGCGCATAGGCCTGATCATACTCACCACGCAGCAAAGCTTCCGCAGCCAGATTGTTGTACACAGTCGCTTTAAAACGAGTGTCGCTGAGAAAATCGCCCTGATAGCTCAGGGGGCCGCGGAAGTAATCGATGTAAAGCTGACCGAGCGTGTTGGAATCCGGATCCGCGTTCAGGTAGCTGCGCACATGGGTGGCCTGTAGCAACAAGTCGCCACGGATATCGATGACAGGTTCGCGGTACGTGGCACGAAAACGCAGGTCGATACCAGCCAAATCGGCCAGTGCTTTGGTCAGCAATGCCAGACTGACGCAATTGGCGGAGCCGCTGCGCATCACTTCGCTGGCGCTGGTGGTGCTGCTACTAAACTGAAACGCCGCCAGGACGTTTTGCATATAGCTGTACAGGCGGTATTCCGGCGTTTGATCTGCATAACGCGGGTCATGGAAATAGCTGAGGAAATCTTGTTGTTGCGCTGCTGTCAGTTGCGACAGTTCCGCTAGGTCTGGTACAGCGGCGGCAGTAGCGAAAATCTGTGGCGGCACCTGCGGTATTTTCGCGAGCTGTGCTGGTTGCACCACCGGATTGGCTTGATTTGCTGTAGCCAGGGGGACTTGTTGCGCACAACCGGCCAGAGACATACTCAGGAATAACGCCATCAACCGCATGAACAGACTCCATCAGGATTTTTCATATTGTTAACACAGACGCAACGCTGAATTCCAGCGGAAAATTGCCGGTACTCGCCGCATTCGTCGCAGAGTTTCGGCAGCTCTATGCTGGTCAGCCTTGCTCCGCCCGTCCGGACACGGCAGAATCAGGCAGTACTCCAATTGGAAATTCCTATAATGACAACAAAAACAACAGTATCAGGCGCTGAAATCCCGAAAAAGGGCTTTTTCGCTCATTTTGGTTTAGTGCCGCAAATTTTATTGGGCATGATTTTAGGTGTCGCGCTGGCGAGCTGGTCGACGGAAGCCGGCCAGTCGGTCGCCATGCTCGGCGCGTTATTTGTCAAAGCGTTAAAAGCGGTCGCGCCGATCCTGGTGTTTGTGCTGGTTGCATCCGCCATTGCTAACCGTAAAATCGGTGGTCAGGCGAAAATGAAACCGGTGCTGGTGCTGTATTTACTCGGTACCTTTTTGGCTGCGCTGACTGCAGTCGGCGCCAGTTTTATGTTTCCGAGCAGCTTAATCCTGAGCGATGCCCAGCAGGCCGTCACTGCGCCTGAAGGCATTGGTCAGGTGATTAAAGGCATCCTGTTTCAGGCCGTCGACAACCCGGTCAATGCACTGCTGACCGGCAACTTTATCGGGGTGTTGACCTGGTCTATCGGCTTTGGTCTGGGCCTGCACCATGCCAATAGCACAACGAAAAAAGTATTCAGTGATATTTCGCACGGCGTATCGCACCTGGTGACGCTCATCATCCGTCTGGCCCCGATCGGTATTTTTGGCCTGGTGGCAGAAACAGTCGCCACCACCGGTTTTGCTGGTCTCGCAAGTTATGGTCAATTGCTGGCGGTATTGGTCGGTTCAATGGCCTTTATTGCTTTTGTGGTCAATCCGCTGCTGGTGTTTGTCACGACGCGGCGCAATCCTTATCCGCTGGTGCTGACTTGTTTGCGCGAAAGTGGTATTCCGGCATTTTTCACCCGCAGTTCTGCCGCCAATATTCCGGTTAATATGATGCTGTGTGAAAAGCTGAAACTGGATGAAGATACTTATTCTGTGTCGATCCCGCTGGGTGCCACCATCAACATGGCGGGTGCGGCGATCACTATCACAGTGCTGACGCTGGCTGCGGTCAATACTTTGGGTATTCCGGTCGATTTTGCCACCGCGATGCTGTTAAGCGTGGTTGCTTCTATCTGTGCCTGTGGAGCCTCTGGCGTGGCCGGGGGCTCTTTGTTGTTAATTCCGCTCGCCTGTGGTCTGTTTGGTATCCCGGCGGAAATTGCCATGCAGGTAGTTGCAGTTGGTTTTATCATCGGTGTGGTGCAGGATTCCTGCGAAACTGCGTTGAACAGCTCAACTGACGTCGTGTTTACTGCTGCCGTCAGTCAGCGCGCTGGCGCTTAAGTTGTTACTGCCAGGCCGGCCTCGACAGATGCCGGCCTGTTGCCCCGATTTAGCCTTGCCCGCCTGAGTTCCTGCTTAAAGTCCGAAAACCAAGTCGCTAATTCCTTTTAGTTATATCTGAGCCGATTT
>JAIXSW010000020.1 GCA_027484495.1 Gammaproteobacteria bacterium | reverse complement strand
GTTAAAGCTTCCACAACAACTGCGTCGGTTGCTTCTGCAACAATCGGCAGATCCAGTTGCTGCTCTGCAACAACCTGGTCTTCTTCCGGATAACGGGCATCAACGGCGTCATCTTGCTCACCATTTTGCTGCTCTTTTTTCCGTTTCTGACCGGCAGCACGTAAATGACGTGGTGAGCGGCGACTGCGACTACGGTTTTCACTGGTTGTGGTATCGGAAGGCTCAACAGTGCCGTCGTTCTGTTGTTCAGCAGGCATATCTGCTGGCAGCGCTGTGGCCGGGGCATCAGTGGCTACAGTAACCAACGCTTGTTCTACCGGCGCAATAACTACCGCAACAGGTTCTGTTACTACTAGCAGTTCAGTATCAGTGGACTGACCGGCCTGTTGTTGCTTGTCCAGACGGACCGACTTGCGCATATTGCGACGCTGACGACGTTCAGCCACTTTGCTTGATGATGGAATTTCATCATCAGCATCAACGACCGGAACCGGCCGTGGAGCTTTGTCAGCTTGTGGCTTTTTGTCTAGGCGTTCAGTGCGTTCCGGACGTTCAGCGCGTTCTGGCCGCTCTGTACGATCGGTCCGCTCAGTCCGTTCGGCTCGATCTGTGCGCTCAGTTTTTACTTCTGGTCGCGTATTGCGTGGTTTATCAGAACGTTCCTGACGCGGTGGTCTGTTGTCAGTACGGGTGTTCTCGTCCTGATCTGGCCGGCGCTTTTGCCCGTCACGAGCTTCATTGCGATTGTCAGTACGACCGTCTCTGTTGTCACGTCCGCCATCACGACCGCCACGACGATTGCGACTGTCGCGATTGTTTTGACGGCGTTGCGGCGCTTCAGCTTTCACTTCTGGTGCAGCGGCAGGGGCTGGAGCAGCAAACAGCGACTTAAAGAAACCGCTGATTTTACCGAACAGACCTTCTTCAGTGCTCGCAGGTGCAACGACTGCAACTTCAGCCTTTTGCGCAGGTGCCGCAACAGTCGTTGGCGCATCAGCCATTGAAATGGATGCAATTGCTGGTTTTTCTTTCACTGCATCTGATACCGGGTGGTACAGCGTGTTTGTTACAGCAGGCGCTTTCACCAGGTTGTAGCTGGACTCTTCAATTTCTTCGTCCAGCCGGATCCGCGACACTTCGTAATGTGGCGTTTCGTAATGCTCATTCGGGATGATAAAAATGCGGATGCCATGGCGCGTTTCAATGCGGCGGATGGATTCGCGTTTTTCGTTCATCAGATAAGTCGCAACAGAGATTGGCACCTGCGCATGGATTTGGCTGGTGTTGTCTTTGATCGCTTCTTCTTCAATCAACCGCAGGATTGATAACGCTGAAGATTCAGTGCTGCGGATAGTGCCACGGCCATGACAGCGTGGACAGACGTGTGTTGCAGATTCACCCAGTGATGGGCGCAGACGCTGACGCGACATCTCTAACAAACCAAAACGCGAGATCCGGCCGATTTGAACCCGTGCACGGTCTTGTTTAACAGCGTCTTTTAAACGGTTTTCTACTTCACGTTGGTGACGTACTGGCGTCATATCGATGAAGTCGATGACGATCAGGCCGCCTAAGTCACGCAGCCGTAACTGACGGGCGATTTCGTCGGCAGCTTCCAAGTTAGTGTTAAACGCGGTTTCTTCGATATCGCCGCCTTTGGTCGCTTTAGACGAGTTGATATCGATGGCAGTCAATGCTTCGGTAGAATCGATCACGATCGAGCCACCGCTTGGCAGACGAACTTCGCGACGGAACGCTGATTCAATCTGCGTTTCGATTTGATAATGCATAAACAGCGGCGTTTCACCCTGATACATTTTCACGCGGTGGGCGAAGTCTGGGCGGAACTGCTGGATATACAGTTTGGCTTCTTCGAAAATACGCGGGTTGTCGATCAGGATCTCACCAACATCACGGCGCAGATAGTCGCGGATCGCACGGAAAACCACATTACTTTCCTGATGGATCAGGAATGGAGCAGGGCGGTTCTGTGCTTCAGTGGTAATAGCTGACCAGTGTTTCATCAGCGCTTTTAAATCGTAATCCAGTTCTTCGTATGACTTGCCAACACCCGCGGTGCGGACAATCAACCCCATGCCATCCGGCATCTCGAGCTGACCTAATGAGTCTTTCAGTTCTTGCCGTTCATCACCTTCGATGCGGCGTGAAATACCACCCGCACGTGGGTTGTTTGGCATTAAAACTAAGTAAGAACCAGCCAGACTGATAAAAGTTGTCAGCGCAGCACCCTTTTGGCCGCGCTCTTCTTTATCGATCTGGATAATAACTTCCTGACCTTCGCGCACGACTTCTTTAATATTCGGGCGACCGTCAAAGGCGTAATTGGCAGGGAAATATTCGCGGGAAATTTCTTTTAATGGCAGAAAACCATGCCGCTCTGCGCCGTAATCGACGAAAGCTGCTTCCAGGCTAGGCTCAACCCGAGTGATTTTACCTTTGTAAATATTAGCTTTTTTCTGTTCGTGACCTGGACTCTCAATATCCAGATCGTAAAGTTTCTGGCCATCGACCAGCGCAACGCGGATTTCTTCTTCCTGCGTCGCATTAATGAGCATTCTTTTCATTGTGTCTGACTCTTGCATTCAGCCACAACAACAGCGCGCACAATCTATGCGTGTCAGATAACGTCAAACATATATAGATGCAGTCTCCCGACTGGAATGCTTGAAAATCGATTTAATTATCAATTGTTTTTGAAACAGAACACCACCAGGTTTGTCAGACCTTGGCGATCTTCATTGAGAATCTGCACACATCGCGTCAGCGTTGCGTTATAGCTTTACTTTTTTAATTGTTGCTCAGTTAACTGGCAGCTGTGTTGCGCGTCTAACAGCAATAAATTACTCACATTACTGGATGCGCATAGCATTATTCGTCGGCGGGGAAGATAAAATCGTTGGTTTTCACCACGGATTCGGTATGATCTGCGTCCCGACCGGTGCCTCACAGCTTCTCTTACGTCTTTCTGAGCGCCCTAATGGCCATTTTGGCTCAATTAGCGGGTCGATTATCCCATTAATTAAAGTCCATTAGCAACCTAAATGTAGCAGCAAAAACGCATGACTGATGAAAGAAAAACCCCAGTGCAATTTATTGATGTAGATGCAGAATTCGCCGGTCAACGTATCGACAATTTTCTGTTGGCCCGCCTCAAAGGCGTGCCCAAAAGTGTGATCTATCGAGTCGTGCGAAAGGGTGAAGTGAGGGTCAACAAAGGCCGGATCAAACCAGAATATAAGCTACAGGCAGGTGACCAGGTCCGGGTGCCGCCAATGACGGTGGCGGCTGAATCTGACCCGGTGTCAGTCAAATTGACCGCAGTCAAAACGCTGGAAAGCCATATTTTATATGAAGACAACGAATTAATTGTGCTGAACAAACCGACTGGCATGGCCGTACACGGTGGTAGTGGTTTGCAATTTGGTGCAATTGAAGCATTACGTGCGTTACGGCCACAGGCTAAGTTTTTGGAACTGGTGCATCGCCTGGACCGGGACACCTCGGGTTGTCTGTTGATTGCAAAAAAGCGTTCGATACTCACAGCACTGCATGAGCAGTTACGTTTAAAAGTCGTCGAGAAAAAATATTGGGCTTTAGTTGCCGGACAATGGGACGGCAAAATTAAGAAAGTGACCGAGCCGCTGAAGAAAAACACTTTGCAAAGCGGGGAACGCATAGTCCGGGTCGATGAGCGCGAAGGCAAACCGTCTGAGACCCGATTTAAAGTATTACAACGCTTTGTTGAAGGTACGCTGCTGGAAGCTTTTCCTGTTACCGGGCGTACGCACCAAATCCGTGTTCACACAGCGTGTAATGGTCATCCGATTGCATGTGACGACAAATACGGCGACAACGAGTTCACCGGGCAGATGAATGCACTCGGTCTGAACCGGTTGTTCCTGCATGCCAAGCTGATTAGTTTTCAGCATCCGGTTTCGGCAGAACGAATGACATTTGAAGCGCCACTGGACAAAGCACTGGCACAAATTCTGACCAAGTTGGTCAAGAAGTAACAACGTAGCAGTAACAGGTGTAGTGATGTTAGATGTAAGAGTCGTGATCTTTGACTGGGATGGCACTGTGATGGATTCAGTGGGCAAAATCGTCAATTCAGTGCGGATTGCTGCCGAGCGTCTGACCTTACCGGTACCAACTGAGCATGCCGCTAAACAGATTATTGGTTTGTCGCTGGAACCTGCATTCAAAACGTTGTTTCCTGACAGTACAGCGGCAGAACGGGAACTACTGTCTGAGCACTACAAAGATGTCTACAGCAACGTCGACAAAACACCGACCCCATTGTTTGATGGCGCCGAGCTGGTGTTCAGTACCTTACGCCAGCGTGGCTATCAATTGGCTGTCGCAACGGGCAAAGCCAGACGTGGTTTAGATCGGATGTTTGCAGAAACGAAGACCGGTCATCATTTTGTTACCAGCCGCTGTTCTGATGAAGCGCAAAGCAAGCCGCATCCGCAAATGCTGCAACATATTCTCAGCGAGCTACAGCTTGTTCCGACGCAGGCGGTGATGATTGGTGATTCGCGTTATGACCTGATGATGGCGCACAGTATTGAGATGCCGCGTATTGGCGTGACACATGGTGTGCATGGTCACGCCGAATTTGCGCCGTTCAACCCGTATGCAGTGGTCGACAATTTGAAAGCATTATTAGATATTTTGCGTTAAGCCGGCAGCTACATTTAGTTTTACTGTCCTTGCAGTAACAAATCGACACCGAAATTTTTCAGCATCTGATGCAGGCGGATTAATGGCAGGCCGATCAGGCTATTAGGGTCATCGCCGGTCATTTTCTCGAACAATGTAATGCCGAGCCCTTCAGATTTAAAACTGCCTGCACAATTCAGCGGTTGTTCGCGTCTTATATAACAGTTGATTTCTGCGTCCGATAGTTGCCGAAACTCTACAATAAAGCGGTCAAGGATTGTTTCTGTCCGGCCGGTTTCGTTATCTGCGACCGATAAACCGGTTAAAAACAATACAGAGTGGCCGCTGAAACTACGTAATTGGTCAAAAGCGCGTTCTTCGGTATGAGGCTTACCCAGGATCTGACCGTTGAATACGGCAACCTGATCTGAGCCAATAACGAGGGCAGTGAGCCCCTCAGACTGCAGGCGGTTCGCGACAGCTTGCGCCTTGGCAGCAGAGAGCCTGAGTACCAGCTGTTCCGGTGTTTCTCCGCTTAGCGCAGTTTCATCGACCTCAGGCTTCGCGCATTGAAAGTTCGTGGTCAGTTTTTGTAACAGTGCCTGACGGTACACTGACGTTGATGCTAACCATAATGATTTAGTCATGAGCTACCTTTATGCATTTGATGTCGTTTTATAATAAGGTCGGCACTATAATATTTTTCACGAAATTTCGCGTCAGAAAAGTTAACAAAAGTCTGATCAACCCTTTGACAGCAATAGGATCAATCTATATGATGCGCGCCTTATGCAAAAAGTAAAAATACCTGTCACCATCGATCCGTACCGCACTGCCCAAAAGCGCAGTAGCTTTGACGGGATCCTGCAGCTGCAAAATCTGACCCGTTTGTCAGAACAGCTGTCTAATAACGATGGTGATGTAGCGGTGATTGTTCACTGCGGCAACGATGAACAGGGTCTGGTCTATATTGAGGGCGAAGCCCAATGTACTGTTCAGGTCAGATGCGAGCGTTGCGGCGATGACATGACGCTGAACATAAACAGTAGTTTTGCATATACCCCGGTGAAAGGGGATGATTCGGCTCAAGAAGAGATTCCACAACGCTACGACGTGATCGAAACAGACGAACACGGCGAAGTGAACCTGCGGCAATTGGTTGAGGACGAATTAATTCTGGCTTTACCACTGTTTCCGATGCACGATGAAGGTCAATGCGACCCGAATAAGTTGCAGATGAGCTGGGGTGAAATAGAGCCGGAACCAGAGAAACCGAACCCATTTGCAATTCTGCAAGAATTGAAGAAAAAGTGATTTTTTAGGAGAAAGACCATGGCTGTACAACAGAACAAAAAATCTCGCGCCCGCCGCGACATGCGTCGTTCACACGACGCACTGACTGGCCCAACGCTGTCAGTAGACGCAACAACTGGTGAAACGCATCGTCGTCACCACATTACTGCTGACGGTTTTTACAAAGGCCGCAAAGTAAAATAAGTCCCGGTGCACCAAGTGCAACCATCCAGACTTAAAATTGCGTTAGATATGATGGGGGGCGATCATGGCCCCCTATCTACTATTCCTGCGGCGATAACCGCTGTTAGCGAAAACCCCCAACTTGACCTTATCCTTGTCGGCGACACAGTTGCGATTCAGCATGCTTTGACCGATTCAGGTATCTCCGCACATCCTCAACTGCAAATTCAGCATGCATCACAGCAAGTTTTGATGACTGACAAGCCGTCTGTCGCTTTGCGCACAAAACGCGACTCTTCGATGCGGGTGGCTCTCGATTTAGTTGAACAACAGAAAGTTCAGGCCTGTGTCAGTGCCGGCAACACCGGTGCGCTGATTGCGATGGCGCATTACGTGTTGAAAATGCTCAACGGTATCGAAAGGCCAGCGCTAATCAGTGCATTGCCAACAACGGTCGGCACACCGGTTTTTATGTTGGATCTTGGTGCAACGGTTAACTGTGATTCTGACACGCTGTTTCAATTTGCGGTGATGGGTGCAGTGATGGCTGAAGAGGTCGAATCCATACACCAGCCGAAAGTCGCTTTGCTCAATATGGGTGAAGAAGAAATAAAAGGCTCGGACCAGATTAAACGCACCTCCTTATTATTGTCTGAATGTTCTGACATCAACTACATCGGTTATATCGAAGGCAACGACATCTTTTCTGGTAAAGCGGACGTCATCGTCTGTGATGGTTTTGTCGGCAATGTCGCGCTGAAAACCTGTGAAGGTGTAGCGAAACTCATCATCAAACGCTTCGAACAGGCACTGAAAAACAGCATGTCTGCCCAATTATTCGGCTGGATGATTAAACCGTTACTAAAAAGTATCGGCACCGGCGTGAACCCCGACCACTATAACGGTGCAAGTCTGATAGGATTGCGTGGAATTGTAGTGAAAAGTCATGGAAATGCGACAAAAGAAGCATTTCTCAGTGCCATCCGGCAGGCGGTGCGCGAGGTTGAACGCCAGGTGCCCGTAAAAATAAAAGACCGGTTGGAACACGTATTAATCGATAAAGCGTAGGTCTGCATGTATTCTCGCATTATAGGCACCGGAAGTTATTTTCCGGCGCAAGTCCGCACCAATGCGGATCTGGAAGATATGGTGGAAACCACCGACGAATGGATCATCGAACGCACCGGTATTCGTGAACGCCGGATCATTGGTGAAGATGAAACTGTCGCCACCATGAGCACACAAGCCGCATTAAAAGCGATCGAAGCCGCCGGCATTGATAAAAACTCCCTTGATATGATTATTCTGGCGACAACCAGCGCGTCACGTGCGCTGCCAAGCGCCGCCTGTGAGGTTCAGCGTGAACTGGAAATTCCGGGTATTCCGGCTTTTGATATCGCCGCAGCCTGTGCCGGTTTTTGTTATGCGTTGAGCATTGCCGACCAGTACATCAAAGGTGGTATGGCGAAACGGGTGCTAGTGATTGGCGCCGACTGTTTATCACAATTAGTCAGTCCGGAAGACCGCTCAATGGTCATTTTGTTCGGCGACGCTGCTGGTGCAGTGGTGTTAGAAGCTTCTGAACAACCTGGCATTCTGTCGACGCATATCCATGCCGATGGAAAATATTCTGAATTGCTTTACGTCGATAACCCGCGCCGTGGCGTCGAATCATCCGTGCACGACAGCTGGGGTGCGATGAAAGGTAACGATGTATTTAAGGTTGCCGTGACTAAGCTGTCGGAAGTCGTAGAGCAAACACTGGCCGCAAACAATCTGGATAAATCACAGATTGACTGGCTGGTGCCGCATCAGGCCAATCTTCGCATCATTTCTGCAGTAGCCCGCAAGCTGGATATGTCGATGGACCAGGTGGTGATTAACTTGGACCGCTATGGCAATACTTCGGCGGCAACAGTACCAACAGCGTTAGACGAAGCGGTACGTGACGGCAGGATCCAACGCGGTCAAACCCTATTACTGGAAGCCTTTGGCGGCGGTTTTGCCTGGGCATCAGCACTGGTTCGTTATTAATTGACGACAGAATTTTCAGAGAACAACAATGACTAAAAAAATTGCATTAGTGTTTCCGGGACAAGGTTCACAGTCTGTCGGTATGCTGGCAGATCTGTATGCCGAGTATGCGATAGTTCGTGACACCTTCGCTGAAGCTTCAACAGCGCTTGGCTACGATTTATGGACTTTAGTGGCCAATGGCCCTGAAGCTGATTTAAATGAGACGCACCGCACCCAACCGGCGTTGCTGACTGCTTCTGTGGCAGTCTGGCGTTTGTGGCAACAACAAAACGGCACAGCTCCGGCTTACCTCGCGGGTCATTCGCTTGGTGAATACTCAGCATTAGTCTGTGCCGGCGTGTTGAGCCTTACGGATGCCGTAAAGCTGGTCGAAAAACGTGGTCAGTATATGCAAACAGCAGTGCCGGCAGGTACTGGTGCTATGTCAGCCATTATTGGTCTGGACGATGCACTGATTGCAAAAGCCTGTGCGGATGCCGCGCAAGGCGAAATCGTCTCTCCGGTGAATTACAACTCGCCGGGTCAGGTCGTCATCGCCGGCCACAAAGCTGCGGTTGAGCGCGCCAATGAATTATGTAAAGCCGCTGGTGCCAAACGGGCCTTGCCTTTGCCGGTCAGCGTGCCAAGCCACTGCGCATTAATGCGTCCTGCTGCAGAGCAATTGTCGGCAGACCTGCAGGCTCTGCATTTTCATACCCCTGTCATTTCCGTCGTGAACAATGTCGATGTCGCGGTTGTCACTGCGGCTACGGCTATCCAGGATGCACTGATCCGTCAGTTGTTCAGTCCGGTACGCTGGACTGAAACCATCGAATATCTGGCCGCACAAGGTGTTACTGAAGTGATTGAGTTAGGTGCCGGAAAAGTATTAAGCGGCTTAATCAAGCGCATCAACAAAGAGTTGCTGACAACGTCGGTCCATGACGTTGCTTCGTTTCAGGCTGCGCTTGCAGCCAAAGAATAAGGAATTTTATGACTGCTTTTATCTCTCTGGACGGCAAAGTTGCACTGGTGACTGGTGCCAGTCGTGGCATCGGCCGTGCAATTGCTGAACAACTGGCGGCCCTCGGCGCGAAAGTGATAGGCACAGCCACCAGCGAAAAAGGTGCGCAAGCAATCAGCGATTATCTTGGCGCCGGACAAGGGCTGGTATTGGACGTTGCCAGTCCTGAATCGATTGAACAATGTCTCGAAACCATCAAAGCGCAGTTTGGCGATATCGACATCCTCGTCAATAATGCCGGTATCACCCGCGATAATCTGTTAATGCGGATGAAAGATGAAGAATGGTTCGATATCATGCAAACGAACCTGACGTCGGTGTTCCGCATGAGCAAAGCAGTGATGCGGACTATGATGAAAAAACGTTTTGGCCGCATTATCACCATTGGATCAGTTGTTGGTTCTATGGGCAATGCAGGGCAAACGAACTACGCGGCGGCAAAAGCAGGTGTACTTGGTTTTACAAAATCTCTTGCGAAAGAAGTGGCGTCTCGTGGTATAACTGTCAACGCTGTTGCGCCTGGTTTTATCGACACCGATATGACTAAGGAGCTGACGGAAGAGCAAAAACAAGCGATCTTTGGTCAGGTACCGGCGAATCGTCTGGGACAACCTGAAGAAATTGCGGCCACTGTCGCGTTCCTGGCTTCGAACCAGGCCGCGTATATTACCGGTGAAACGATTCACGTAAACGGCGGCATGTACATGGTTTAAATATCAGGTTTGACCAGCAGGAAATGCCAAACGCATGACTTGCATCGATCTGACTGAACCACTAAACTAGCCGCCACACAAAATTGCACGAACTGTTGCGATTTATATGAGAAAAAGGAAGAAAAGATGAGCAACATCGAAGAACGCGTTAAGAAAATTATCATCGAACAGTTAGGCGTTAAAGAAGAAGACGTTAAACACGAAGCTTCTTTCGTTGACGATCTGGGCGCTGATTCATTAGACACAGTTGAACTGGTCATGGCGCTGGAAGAAGAATTCGATACCGAAATTCCTGATGAAGAAGCAGAAAAAATCACGACAGTGCAATCTGCTATCGATTACATCAAAGCCCACGCTGAATAAGGCGTGAGGTCATCGCCTGGCGCGATGCAGACGGGTAGCGCAGGCTACCCGTTTTTATTTGTGGCGGTGAAAAACCGTAGGATTGCAAACAACCGCAGGTTGTTGTGGAGGATAACGTGACTAAACGTCGGGTCGTTGTTACTGGAATGGGGATGCTGACGCCGCTTGGCAATGATGTGGCATCGAGCTGGCAAGCGTTACAACAAGGCAAAAGTGGTGTTGATTTTATCACGCATTTTGACACTGAAGCGTACAGCACCAAATTCGCCGGTTTAATTAAAAACTTTGCCGTCGAAGACTTTTTTCCGGCGAAAGAAGCACGGAAAATGGATTTGTTTATTCAGTACGGCGTGGCCGCAGGCATTCAAGCCTTCCGCGACTCCGGCATTGAGATCACAGAACAGAATGCCGGCCGGATTGGCGCTGCCATTGGCTCTGGTATTGGTGGTCTTGGTCTCATTGAAGAAAATCACGAGAAACTGTTGGCCAGCGGCCCACGCAAGTTGTCACCGTTTTTTGTGCCTTCGACCATCATCAATATGATCTCTGGTCATCTGTCGATCATGTTGGGGTTGCAAGGACCAAATATCAGTATTGTGACTGCCTGTACCACCGGCGTGCACAATATTGGTCATGCTGCCCGGATGATAGCCTATGGTGACGCCGACGCGATGCTGGCAGGTGGTGCTGAAAAAGCCTCAACCACATTAGGCATGGGCGGTTTTGGTGCGGCACGGGCATTATCAACCCGCAATGATGCGCCACAACAAGCCAGCCGTCCGTGGGATAAAGATCGCGATGGTTTTGTCCTCGGTGATGGTGCCGGTGTGGTGATGCTGGAAGAGTATGAACATGCTAAAGCCCGTGGCGCGAAGATATACGCTGAGTTAGTTGGTTTTGGTATGAGTGGTGACGCCTATCATATGACTTCGCCACCGGAAAATGGTCGCGGCGCTGCATCTGCGATGGTAAATGCACTACGCGATGCCGCGGTAGATCCATCACAGGTGCAGTATATCAATGCGCATGGGACTTCGACTCCCGCCGGTGATATCGCAGAAACGATGGCGATCAAATCAGTGTTTGGTGCTAAGCCAGAAGGTCTGATGGTCAGTTCGAGCAAGTCGATGCTTGGTCACCTGTTAGGTGCCGCAGGTTCGGTTGAGTCGATTATTACCGTCTTGTCGTTGCAGGATCAGGTAGTGACCCCAACGATTAACCTCGACAACCCGGATGAAGGCTGTGATCTGGACTACGTACCACATCAGGCCCGTCAGGCAAAAATGGAATATGCACTGTGTAATTCATTTGGCTTTGGCGGCACAAACGGCTCCATCCTGTTTCGAAAGATTTAACGTCTTTTGTCGCAGTGAAATCAGGAAAGGCTGCTCTGCAGCCTTTTTGTTTTCACTGATTCTGCAACAGCCTGCGATTTATCCGTAAGAATTTTTCAGGCATACTCCCGCTATTGACGCTTCAAATTCAAACCCGATGCAGATCCAATCATCAGACCGCAGTTTTCAGTACGGAGATGCAATATTCTCCACGGTCCGTATTCGCGCCGGACAACCGCAACTCTGGTCACTGCACTGGCAGCGACTTTGTCACTCGATGCAACGGCTCGGCTTTGCTGCGCTTGGTGAAACCACTGTGTTGCAGCAAGTGCTGGCGAGTATCAGTGCGCCGGATCAAGTGCTGAAAGTATTGATCAGCAGAGGCGAGGGCGCACGCGGTTATGGCACGCTTGGCATTTCCGCACCGCAGCTGTATTGCTGGACCGCACCATTGCCGGACTATCAGCAGGTCCGCGAGCATGGTGTCCGTTTAGGGCTGGCGCAGATGCGGCTGGCACAGCAGCCACTGCTCGCCGGCATCAAACATTGCAGCCGTCTCGAAACAGTGTTGTTAAAACGGGAAGCGGAACAAAGCGGGTTTGATGATTTGCTGGTCTGTGACCAACAAGATTTTCTCATTGAAGCGACTGCAGCCAATCTGTTGCTATGGCAGGACGGACAATGGTGGACACCGGAGTTGCACAATGCCGGTGTTGCGGGCGTGATGCGTCAGTTATTGCTGGAGGCAGGGTTAGTCACTACCCGGCTGCTGCCTTTGGCTGATGCGGCACAAGCGCAGGCGATGGCGCTATGTAACGCACTGGCTGGTATAGTGCCAGCGCATTCTTTTGCCGGCCGGCCGCTGAATATGACGCCGGCCTTACAACTACAACAACAAGTTGATGTTTTATTACAGGATCGTTGAATGAAAAAGTTTTTGCTGCAAGGTCTGGTGGTGATGGCCGTTGCGGCCTTCGGACTTCGCAACGAATTGCAGCAAGTGCTGCAAACGCCGCTGCAATTCCCGGCGGCCTATTATGAAATCAAAGCGGGCAGCAATTTATCGGCGTTGTGCCGGCAGTGGCAACAAACACAGCAGATGTCGGCACTAGACTGTCAGCTGCTGAAACTACAATCCTTGCTGCAGCCCCAACTTCGTCAGCTGAAGGCAGGGGTGTATGCTGTGCAGCCGATGTCATTGCAGCAGTTTTTACAGTTGGCCCGCAGTGGCAAAGTGGCGCAATTCAGTCTGACGCTACGCGAAGGCTGGACTTTGGCACAAAATCTACAGGCTTTCACTGCATTACCTTACCTTGAAGTGGACGTAACCGAACTCGC
>JAIXSW010000217.1 GCA_027484495.1 Gammaproteobacteria bacterium | reverse complement strand
GCCTGTTCCTGATCATCGCTATCGATATCAATCACCACATAGCCAATTTCCGCATTGGTTTGCAGGTACTGACCTGAGATGTTGATGCCATGACGGGCAAAGGCTTCGTTGATTTTGGTCAGCATACCCGGTTGGTTCTTGTGGATGTGCAGCAGGCGCGAACGGCCTTTGTGCTCCGGCAGTGATACTTCCGGGAAATTGACTGCAGACAACGTCGAGCCATTGTCAGAGTATTTCACCAATTTACCCGCTACTTCATAACCAATGTTTTCCTGTGCTTCCTGGGTAGAACCACCGATGTGCGGTGTCAGGATCACGTTGTCAAAAGCACGCAGAGGAGAGACAAATTCTTCGTCGTTGCCGGTTGGTTCCACCGGGAATACGTCAATGGCAGCGCCCGCCAGTTTTTTACTGTCCAGCGCAGCGGCTAACGCATCGATATCGACCACAGTGCCGCGCGAGGCGTTGATCAGAATAGAACCAGCTTTCATCAGATCCAGTTCCGCTTCGCCAATCATATTTTTGGTTTGTGGCGTTTCCGGCACATGCAAAGTGACGACGTCTGATGTTTTCAGCAGCGTAGAGAAGTCGACCTGAGTGGCATTGCCCAACACCAGCTTGTCTTCAATATCGTAAAACTGCACGCGCATGCCGATATTTTCCGCCATGATCGACAACTGAGTACCGATATGGCCATAACCGATGATCCCCAGCGTTTTACCACGGGCTTCAAACGACTGATTGGCAGTTTTCTGCCATTCGCCACGATGGGCAGCAGCGTTACGCTGTGGAATGCCGCGCAGCAACATGATGATTTCGCCCAGCACCAGTTCTGCGACCGAACGGGTATTGGAAAACGGCGCGTTAAATACCGGAATGGCGCGGCGTAACGCCGCGTCTAAATCGACCTGGTTGGTGCCAATACAGAAACAACCAATCGCCGCCAGCTTCTGCGCTTCCGCCAGCACTTTATCGGTCAGCTGAGTGCGCGAACGGATGCCGATAAAATGCACGTCGCGGATCTTTTCAATCAGTTCCGCTTCATCTAATGAGGTTTTTAAGTATTCAATATTGCTGTAACCCTGATTTTTAAAGGTTTGCACAGCACTTTGGTGTAAGCCTTCCAGCAACAGGATTTTGATCTTGTCTTTGGGTAACGAGTACTTTTCCATCTTCATTTCTCTTAATGTTGCAAAATTCTGGCTCGGGCTTTGGTTGTTTTATTTATTTTTTATAAGTTTTGGCTTATTTGATCACGCGGGTGCCATCGGGGCCACCAACCAGCACGATATCTGCAGCGCGGCCGGCAAACAGCCCGTTACAGACCACACCGGTGATTTGATTGATTTGTTGTTCCAGCGTCAGCGCGTCGGTGATGTGTAAATCATGCACATCCAGAATGATGTTGCCGTTGTCAGTCACCACGGCTTCACGCCAGACCGGGCGCCCGCCGAGTTTTTGCAGCTCACGCGCCGCATAGTTACGCGCCATCGGAATGACTTCAACCGGTAATGGAAATTTGCCCAGTACGGCCACTTCTTTGCTGGCATCGACAATACAGACAAACTGCTGCGCCACTGCGGCAACGATTTTTTCCCGGGTTAAGGCCGCGCCGCCGCCTTTGATCATGTGCCGGCTAGGATTGATTTCATCGGCGCCATCGACATACACGCTGAAGCTGTCGATGTCATTGAGATCGAATACCGCAATGCCGAGCGCCTGCATTTTTTCAGTGCTGGCGATGGAGCTCGAGACTGCGCCTTTGATCTCATCTTTGATGCTGGCTAACGCGTCGATAAAGTGATTGACCGTAGAGCCAGTACCGACACCAACAATGCTGTGACGGGGGACAAATTCCAGCGCCGCCCAGGCAGCGCGTTTTTTCATTTCATCTTGCGTGATTGTCGGTTGAGTGCTTGGGGTAGACATCGGACTGCTCTTTCACGTTTAGCCATACAGACGGATATTATATCGAAAGCAGGGGCGGGCAAAAGGGCAATTTTAGTTCCTGCTGATAAATTCGCTGAATACTGGGTATGGCGATGGCATTAGTGGCGCTATCTGCGAAATTTCAGTCAGATGTTGTTACTGAAGCCGCTGTACTAAGCAAAAAGACGCCGCCAACAAAAACGCCGCAACTAAGTGCGGCGTTTTTCCGGATGTAGTAAATCGATTAGCTTGTTGCTTGATTTCGACGTTGGCGGAAATCGTTGAGCAGCGAAAACACCACATAAACACCGAGCAGCGGGATGAAACCGTACAGGATGTAATCTTGCAGTTGTGGCAGATAATCCAGTTTCAACGTCAGGGCTATCAGATACCAAGTGTAAGCAACGTAAGCAATCAGGAACAAAGCGCCTTCGATGCGGTTCAGGATAGCGCCTGCGAAGAAGAATGGCACACACAACAGCGCGACAGCGAACATCACCGGAATATCCAGTTGTGACATTTGTTCGCCGGCAATCAGTGGAATTGGTGACACCAAACCTGACAGACCCAATACACACAGAATATTAAAGATGTTACTACCGACCACGTTGCCGACAGCGATATCGCGTTCACCACGGATAGTTGCCACAATTGATGTCACCACTTCAGGTAATGAAGTACCGGCGGCAACAATCGTCAGACCAATGACTGCTTCATTAACGCCCCAGGCAGTGGCCAATGCAATGGCACTTTCAACCAACCAGCGAGCACCTAATACCAGTAACGCCAGACCGCCGATGACAAACAGCAAATTTTGCCACATAGGATGTGGTTCTTTCAGCATGGCTTCAACTTCGTTGTCACTGTTTTCAGCACTCTCAGCGCCTTGTGCCTTGCCTTGTTTAAACAGGAAAAAGGTATAAGCCACCAGACCAATAACTAAAACTGAGCATTCAATTTTGTCCAGTT
>JAIXSW010000322.1 GCA_027484495.1 Gammaproteobacteria bacterium | reverse complement strand
CTTAACTAAGTCTCGGGGCCGCTTTCTAACTAAAGACATTAGAACTCTATACATCGGTGCATTGCTCCAATGTCCCTTGCCTGTAAATCTCTCTTCAATCACAGGTAACATATACTTCATCAATTCGAATTGATGTTTACCAAGTAAAGCTACTTCATCTACTTCCCTGCCGAAATAGCTTTCAATTCTCTTAACAAGGAGCACTAAAATCTCATGGTTTGTCCAAGAATACCAAATTACTGAGCTTTCTATTTTATCGGTTGATTCATCAGAGGTTCTAGCCAAATAATAAACGTCGGAGCGCAAACTTACTCTAAAGTATATCCCTCTTGTTTCAGTTGATATATCTCTCACAGCATTAAGCAACGCCGAAATTCGCTGAATATCATGCTTTCTTCCTTGCCACCCTCTATCCAAATCATCGATATAAACTGAAATTTTGTTACTTTTAAGAAAATCTCTGAGTATTGCCTCTTTGGATGGCGCCAAATTTACTTTGTCGTCTAGTTTCAAAGTGGAGGCAAGAAAGTCTAGAGCGGCACCTCCGAACTGATTTAATTTACCTCTCCAATCATCGAAAAGTAACCCAAAAGACGTAAGAGCCTTTTTAGCAATAATTTCATTTATACCCGACTTCCAATCCCGGATAAGCTTTAAGAAATCATCCGTATTATCCCCAATACCTAAAATATCGTCCGGTTTTATTAATAGCGTAAGCCTGTTACTTTCAGCTTCTTCATCTATAGCGACCTTAAATAACGCAGATTTGCCAATTCCCTTATGGCCAACCACGATTCTCAGTGGTAGATCATTTACCACCTGCTTGTAAGCCTTACTTTTGAAGTAATATTCTTTGAGCCGCTGTGGATCTTCATCTTCAGCGGCTTCATGGCCAAATAATCTTTGCAGTTCGTTTTCGTTAAAGTCCATGTAATTTTCTCTCTATATTTTCAGAGCCGAAAAGGTTCTAACACTTTGTCTAGCAGAGTGCATTTGAGTATCAGCTGTTTTACTGAATTTTACTCATTCCAAACTAATACCGAAGCACCTCTTTTTACAAGCTTTTTTCTCAACGGTGTTCTGAGATTAAGTCTCGGCTTGGACAATTTTCAGTCAATAATTTTCAACAATTACAATTGCAAGGCAATAAGGCAATCAAGCAGTGCGGTGCTCGACGGGTCCTTCTGCGACGATCTACGTCGTGGGTCGTTCGCGCTCGGCCTTTAATGTGTGGGAGGGGTTTTTAAGGGGGTTCATATTCATAACATAAGGCAAGGAATGACAACCCTAAGCATGGCGCGGCCTAGCTAAAGACGACCTCCCGGCCATCATAATCGGACTAATAGAGGACAGCCTTAAGTACTTTTTTTGGACCCCCATTTTGGACCCCGCAACCATCATTAGCGCCAGACATTTAGGCACTTAAGGCCTTCAACCCTCATTGAGTTAACCTCCCCCCAGCTCCACCACTTAAAGCAAAAGGCCACCTCCGGGTGGCCTTTTGCTTTAAGTGGTAAAGTTGTGGCGGACGCGAAGCCACGTTCGGGGTTCAGCCGGAGCTTGCGCAGCAAGCGCAGACAACGCCCGCAGGGCGGTAAATCCCCCCGGCCACCTCCGGGTGGCCTTTTGCTTTAAGTGGTAAAGTTGTGGCGGACGCGAAGCCAGGTGCGGGGTTCAGCCGGAGCTTGCGCAGCAAGCGCAGATAACGCCCGCAGGGCGGTAAATCCCCCCGCCTTTCGCTTTAAGTGGCAGAATCGTGGCGGACACTAAGCCAGTACGGGGTTCAGCGCACCGCTTGGTTTGATAAATTTGCCGGACCTAATAAAGCGATTTTATTAAACCATGCACAAGCAGCACCTCCATATAACCTACTGAATATCAACACCAATTACGTCCTTCAACAAATCTTCAGCAAATCTTCAGGCTTCCTTTTTGAGAGAAATTAAACCTCGCAGTTATGGTGTTGGCACTGTTACCTGAGGAGTAAAAACATGAAAGGAAGACCCTTTGCTACGGCAAGAATTCTGCTGTCCGCCTGCCTGATTTTTAGTTTAGATCATTGCTTAATCAGTCCGGCGAAAGCCGCAGAAGTCACTGCAATTAACACTGAAAAAATGCAAAAGGCTGCCGGACAGGTTAATTTTTCAACAAAGGCCCAATCGACAGCCGTCCGCCAACCCGATGGCTCATTGCACTCTTTTGCCCTAAACACAGACAAAAATTTGTTTTTAAATGCGGTGTTCGATAAGCCACTGACGGACTATTTGCAGCAGTTAGCACCGGAATTGCCGGCTGCAACACTGAATCAGCAGGGAAACTATCAGTTTACTTTCGTTGTAAACGGCGCCGTGGTTTATACCGAAAACCTCAATCCTGGTGCTGGCTTAGCCCAAGAGAAAACTACCAGCATAGTCCTTAGCAAACCCTTATTGAGTGAAGATAACCAGGATTCGTGGGGCCGTTTTTTGTGGATGCGGTTTATGCACAATGCAGGGGAAAAAGTGCTGACCGAAGGTGTGCATCAGCTGAAAATACAAATCAGGCCTTATCTGAAAACGCCTGCACTGAAAGTTGGCGATCTGCTTGCTGAAGGTCAAATTACCGTGACTGTGGTAAAACCACACGCTACTGAGCAACACGTTGCCATTCAACCCATTCAGCCCACGACCGAATGGGTGCTGTCAAAAGACAGGTACAACCAGAACCTGATCCGAGCGATGAATAAAAAAATTGCGCAGCGCGATTTTAAAGACATCAGCAGTGTCGTGGTGATTAAAAACGGCGAACTGCTGCTGGAACAGTACTTTAATGGCAGTGACCGTAGCACTTTGCACGACCCCCGCTCCGTCGGCAAAAGCTTTGCCTCGACCATGCTGGGTATCGCCATCGCTGATGGCTTTATTCAAAACGAACAGCAACAGCTCAGTGCGTTTTACCCGCTGCAAAACTACCAGCATCACACGCCAGCGAAAGCCAATGTCACACTGCAACAGTTGCTGACCATGACGTCCGGCTTCAGCGGCGATGACGCCGACTCCGCCTCTCCCGGCAATGAGGAGAACATGTATCCAACGGCGGACTGGGTGCAATTCACGCTGGATTTGCCGATGCAAAGCAGCGTAGCGCACACCGCCTCCAAACCCTGGCAATATTTCACGGCAGGCGTGGTAGTGTTAGGCGATATTCTGCAAAAAACCGTGCCGGGCGGGCTGGAAAGTTATGCGGATAAAAAGCTGTTTGCGCCCTTAGGCATCAAAAAGTATCAATGGCAATACACGCCGCAAAAAATCGCCAATACCGCCGGTGGCTTGCAGTTGACTGCGTTGGATTTTGCGAAATACGGCCAGCTTTATAAAAATGAGGGACGCTGGGGCCAGCAGCAAATTCTGCCGGCGGCCTGGGTGAAGGCCAGTTTAACCAAACAAGTCGCCCGGACCGACCAGAAAGACGGTGGCCACTATGGTTATTTATTCTGGAATGATCAGATGCAGATTGAACAGCAGCAGTTCGAAGTTGCCTACGCCAGCGGCAATGGCGGCAATAAGATCTTTATTTTTAAAGACATACCAGTTGTGATCGTCATCACGGCCAAGGCCTACAACAAAGCCTATGCCCATCCGCAGGTGCAGCAGATGGTCAGCGAATATATTGTCCCTGCGCTGCTAAACCCATAACAGCCAACGCAGTATTGACCGTTTATCCAACGCAGGTTTACAGGTCTGGCGCTGGATAAACGGCCAGAAACTGTTGTCGTTGCTGCTCGCGGTTTTGGTTGATGCGGTCCAGCAATTGATAAAATGCCGGTTGTTGTTTTAACGGCGCAAACAACGGCGACAAGGTTAAATAATCGCTGCTGCGGTAGCCGATATCGACCGCTTTTTGCAGATAGTCCACCGCCAAAGCCTGATCCTGCAGCGCCCACAACGCAATCAACGAGGCTTCAATATAATTGATTGGCCATCGATCGCCGCTGCTGACCAGAGCATCCAACGTGCGAAGCCGAAGCCGTGCTTCGTCTGGCGGTAGTTGCTGGTTTAACAGCCGCAGTAACGTATCCGGATAGGATTGATCAGCGGTGACTTCTGCAGCCGTTTTAAACCAAGGCAGCGCCTGCGCCTTTCCAGATAACAGCCACACCAATTCTGCATAAGTGACATAGACTTCGAAGCGTTTGATATCACGCGTCAGTACTTTTTCAAGTTCGGTTTTTGCCTCGCTAAAACGGCCCTGCGTATACAAAAACCTTGGGTAGGCTTCGTTGATAAACACATTGTCGGGATACAGCAGAAACAGCTGTTGATAGTTGCTCTGGGCGGTAGCAGTAAATTTCAGCAACTCAAAGATCCGGCTAATTTGTAAATCGGCCATATGATTATCCGGCTGCAGCTGTTTCGCCTGTAGCGTTAATGCATAAGCCTGTACCAGCTGACCTTTGGTTTCCAACAGATGCGCTGCCGAGCCCAGACTGGCATAGTTGGCCGGGTCCAGTTGGGCTGCCAGCATGTAGTGCGTTAAGGCCTGCTCAAGCTGGCCCAGACAATCCCAGGCATAGGCCACTGCCGCCTGCGCGGCACTTGCCGCAGGCTTGTCATTCTGACTATGACGTTCAAATGCCGCCAACGCTTGTAATGCCAGTTGTTTGGCTTCAATCGCCCGCTCCCGGGGCTGACTGTACCGACAGACCGATTTACTCAGCGCCAAACTAAGACCAAGCATTGCCGCTGAATTGGCAGGCTCCAGCTGCAGCACTTCCCGATAGAGTGCAATCGCATTCTGAGTGCTTTCGAGTTGTCCGGTGTTGGCATAAAAAGTGGCACGTTCCAGCATGGTTGCTGCGGTATTCCCCAACTGCGGCGTCACAGGGTTGGTCACCTGACCAGCTGGTTGTTTTTGTAGTAAAAAATATGCCAACGCCAACAGACTCAGAAGGAGTAGAACCATAGCTGCCATGAGAGGACGTTTTGCTGATGATGCGCTTACTAATGTTGTGGTTGCTTTTTGTGGTGCTGCGGTCAGTGCAGGCTCAGCAGATACCGGAGTAGCTAAAGTTGCTGCGGCAAAAGCCGCCACCGCAGCGCATTCAACCGGACTGGCCAGCAATCGGTAGCCCCGCCCGCGCACTGACTCAATATACTTTGGCTGCTTTGGATCATCATCCAGCGCCTTGCGTAGCAAGGTAATGCGCTGGGTAATGGTGTCATCGGTCACGACAGTATTTTTCCAGACCGCTGCCGAGATTTGTTCAAGGCTACAAATTTTTTCAGCATGCGCCATCAAATACAGCAGTAATTCGAACGACAGCTTGGGCAATTCCAGCGGCAGCCTGCTCGAATTGACGATGCGATAGACTTTGAACTCGTCTGGTTCGACAATTAAATCAAGCAGTTCAAATTGCCGCACAGCGTTTTTCAAATTGATGTTCCCATAGCTTATTGCATTGTATTTTAAATAAAAATCTGACGGTCAGCGTTCAGCTGTGCTGAAAAAACATGATGCCAACCTGAGCATACCGAGCTTTGCTGCAGATGAAAACCGGGCTTGGCACAGCAGGCTGTGTTGCCTGCAAAAATTTAAAGCCTCAAGCCTGCCAGGGGCAGTGTCATTGCAGCAGAACTTGCGGCATAATTTTCGGAACATTTGCAGAAAACGGTCGGATTTCGCAATATAGTCGTGCACGTAGCTCTGCCGCTGTTGCAGCCGGTTACCGTGTATCGGATACCGAGAACCGAACTCATCTTTCAGCATCGTTAAGGCGGTTTTCAGCGTTATTGTCAGGTGCTGTGATCTAATCAGGATAGCTAATACCGGTATTTACCCGAAATAACTGCGCCATTCGACAGCCGGGCGCGGCAAACACAAGGACATGTGATGTTATCAGGCAGCAAACAAAAAGGTAAAATCAGCCAGTGGGATGACGACAAAGGCTACGGTTTTATTGAACCTTGCCTCAAAGGCCCACGCCTTTTTGTCCACATCAGTGATTTCAGCCGAAAACCCAGACGCCCGGTTGCCGGCGATCTGGTGGTGTACCAGGCCACACAAGGCCCCGACGGCAAACACCGCGCGGCCAAGGTGATTTTCAGCGCACTGGATAAAGCCGCAACCGAACCGACGACTAGCAAACATAAACTCAGCAGTGTGCTGAGCCTTTGTTTTGTAATCTCACTGGTCATAGCCGTCTGGCTGCAAAAAGTCCCCCTGCCACTCGCCTACTGCTATCTGGCATTGTCCGTACTGACCTTCATCCTATACTGGCATGACAAAGCCGCCGCCAGGCGCGGTAGCTGGCGCGTGCGGGAATCCACTTTATTACTGTTTGGACTACTCGGCGGCTGGCCCGGCGCCGTGCTGGCGCAACAAATCCTGCGACATAAATCAGTCAAAGCCGCCTTTCGCAACTGGTTCTGGCTGACAGTCGGGCTGAATGTCTGTCTGTTATTGCTTTGGTATGACCAAGGATTTATTGGATTGCCTACTGGGGTATTTCACTAACTGAGCTTTCCCTCATCCCATTCATTTAAAATTCATCCGTACCCGGTAGGCTGCAGTTATCCCCTGCTGCACCTGTCCCGGAGTCTGAAATGGAAAAACCAGTTTTACGCACTTTGTTAATTCTGAGCGGTGTTGTGACCTTTTCGATTTCGGCCTGGTCGTCGGCGCCGGCGCGTTGCCTGGGCGTGGCGGAAGCTGATTTAAAGGCGATGTGCCTGGCGAAGGCGCAGTTGGATGTCAGTCGTTGTGGCGATATCAGCAGCCCGCTGTTGCAGCAACAATGTCAGGCGTCTATCCAAACGCCATTCTGATCCCCCACTTCTCGATTCCCCTGCTGGCAGCCTGGTCTTTGTTGTCCTTTTGGCTGCCGGCTTTTTATTGGTCTGTTTCTTTCTCTGTTGTGGCACCAATGCCTTGCCGCGATGGCGCAATTCTGGGTATGTTGGGTTTATTACCTGCCCACCGAAGCGACTAGCTGCCGATGCCGATCCATAACCAGCAACATCCCTTATCGCCATCACCTGCATCTGCCGGGTTTGCCGCAGCAGCGTTGCCGCGCCAGCTTGGCTTCTGGAGTTTGTGGTTATTGGTAATTAACGGGCTGGTTGGTGCCGGTATTTTTGGGCTGCCGGCCGGTGCGGCGCGATTGGCCGGTGATTTCAGTCTGTGGTTGTATCCGCTCTGTGCCCTGCTGATCTTGCCGGTGTTGTTGTGTTTTGCTGAGCTGTCGAGCCGCTTTGCCGGCAGTGGCGGCCCGGCGGTCTATGTCAGTGCGGCCTTTGGTCCGGCCGCTGGTTTTCAGGCCGGCTGGCTGTATTATCTGGCGCGGCTGGTGTCGGTGGCGGCCAATACCGTGTTGCTGGTGGACTCGGTTTGTTATTTTCTGCCAGCGCTGCAGACCGGCCCGTTGCGGCTGTTATTGCTGGTGGCGGTACTCGGCGCGATGACGTTGCTGAATGTCTGGGGCGTGCGTAAAACGATGCGCTGGCTGGGCGCTTTGACTGTGGCCAAACTGGCCGTAATCGCTGGTTTTGCGCTGGCTGGCTGCAGCTTTTTACTCTGGCCAGACAGCACCGCTTTAAACCCAGCGTTCAGCACCACGTTAAACACAGCTGTGCAATGGCAACCGCTGCTCAGTTACCCGGACATTATCGACGGACCGGCAGCGCTGCTGTTATTGGTGTATGCCTTTGTTGGTTTTGAATCGGCATTGATCCCGGCCGGTGAAGCCAAAAACCCGCAACGCGATTTGCCGCGCGCGCTGTTATCCGCTTTGTTGCTGGTGACCCTGCTGTATATGGCGGTGCAGGCGGCATGCCTGGCCTTGTTACCTGATCTGGCGCAGAGCAAAACGCCGCTGCTGGACGCCACTGCGCGGCTCGCCACGCACATGACCCCGCACCTGTCCCCACACATCTCCACGGCGTCCGCAGCAGCATTGGTCAGTATCGCGACTTCAATACTGATGCTCGGCATTATTGCTTCCGTTGCGGCCAATCTGCTTGGCGCGATGTTTTCCACGCCGCGGTTAAGTCATGCCTTAGCAGAACAAGGCCAGCTGCCGGCCTGGTTTGCCGCCGTGCATCCGCGTTTTCTGACACCGGCGCATGCCATCTGGTTTTTTGGCCTGCTGGCGTTGCTGCTGGCAAGCCTCGGCAGCTTTTTATACCTGGCGGCCGCGACTGTGCTGATCCGCGCGCTGTTGTATGGCCTGTGCTGTGCGGCTTTACCGGTACTGCGCCGCCAGCAACCATCCCCGCTACAACTGCCGCTGGCCGCACTGCTGCCGCTGCTGGCGATATTGGTCTGTCTGTGGCTGGCCTCTCAGGTCAGTAGCACCTCAGTCTGGCTGACGGGCGCATTGATTGGCCTCGGGCTGGTTCTGTCGTTGCTGGCCAAAAGCGCGTCAACACGCTGAAAACTTTATGCAGATCAAATGAATCGCAAGTTGTCGGCGTTTTTCTGTCATATGTCGCCTATAGCACCGTCAGCCGATCCAGAACCGGCTATGCTGGGGTTTCACGTCGTTTGTTTG
>JAIXSW010000082.1 GCA_027484495.1 Gammaproteobacteria bacterium | reverse complement strand
CAGCGGCAAAGACGCGCTGGCCAATGTCAGTGCGCCGCTGCAGTTATGGCAGGGGGATAACGATATCAATGTACCGGATGCGACCAACGCCAAATTGATCCGTGATGTGCTTGGTAGCCGTGTCGAATTTCACTCAGTGCCCAATGCAGCACATTTGTCATTTCTGGCGCCATGCGGTGTGCTGAAAATGCTGCCCATCTGCACGGATCCGGCCGGTTTCGATCGTCAGGCATTTCATGACACCATGAACCCGCTTGTCGTGGCGTTTTTTGCTCAACAGCTGGCAAAGCCCTGACCATGAGAGAACAACAGCCTGCAAACCCCGGAGTAACACAGTTGATCACCCAATTTTCACCGACGATCGAAGCTTATTGGCATGATTTGTTTTTGACTGGCGACCTGATTTACCAGAACGACCAACTGACGGTGGTAGTCAGCACCAATCTGCAACCTGACCGCCAACTAATGCTGCGTCAATCTGCCGAAGGCCGGCTTTGGGCTGTGATGACACCAGACATCGCCAGCCAACTCGGGCTGAGCACAAGATTGCAGACCGGGTTGAGCGAGGCGTTACTGCGACAACGGCTACTGCAGACTGAGATCTGCCTGCATGGCGCCGATCAGTTGTTTTATTTCAGTGCAGCAGGTCAGCAGGCTTTGTTACTGCCGGCGCCATTGCCGAATGTGCGGCAATTACACCCAGAGGATGCCGCGCTGTTTGCCCGGTTCCAGTCGCTGGCATCCGCACAGGATTTGGATGACGCCTATGTAGAACTGGATCATTGGGCGGTGTTTGGTGCTTTTGCTGATGGCCAATTGGTGTGCGCGGCCAGTATGTATCCCTGGGCCGGCGCAAAAATAGCCGATACCGGCGTGTTAACCTTGCCGGATTATCGTGGTGCTGGTCATGCGCGCGGCGTGATCCGGGCGATCAGCCGTTACGCCTTTGAACAGGGTTATCAGCCGCAATATCGATGTCAGACCGACAATCTGGCGTCAACTGCATTAGCGAAAGCCGCAGGGCTGGACCTTTATGGTCGCTGGGAAGTGATTGATATAAAAGAATAACATCGTAGATAACCCTCAATACCCTAATGCCTGCTTGCATCTGACCATACAAGGTTCCGATAGTTTTTCGACAGAAAAAACGCAAAAAGGCCGCTAGGAGAGCGGCCTTTTGACAGAGCAATCGACAAACTTTATTTTGAATCCGATCAGAACGGAATGTCGTCATCAAAATCGATTGGCGGTTCCATCGGACCACGTTGCTGGCCAAAACCGCCTTGTTGTGGCTGGTTAAAACCTTGTTGTGGCTGATTGTAAGCCGGTTGTGCCGGCGCCTGATTGTAGGCTGGTGCAGCAGCCGCCGGAGCTGGCTGGTTAAAGCCTTGCTGAGCTGCAGCTGGTGCACGGTTGTAACCTTGTTGCGCCGCCGGAGCTGCCTGTGGCGCCCGGTTTTGTGGCGCCTGATAAGCCTGCGCCGGAGCAGCCATACCGCCCATTGCCGCGCCACCCATAGCTGCACCCATACCTGGTGCGCCACCCATCTGGGCGCTTTGGCCTTCGCCACGGCCGTCTAACATTTGCAGTTCGTTAGCGATAATTTCAGTCGTGAAACGCTCAACGCCTTGCTGATCCTGCCACTTCCGCGTACGCAGACGACCTTCAATATAAACTTTGCTGCCTTTACGCAGGTATTCACCGGCGATCTCGGCCAGACGCTGATAGATCACCACACGGTGCCATTCAGTCTGCTCTTTTTTCTCATTGGTTTGTTTATCAGTCCAGGACTCAGAAGTCGCAATGGTGATATTGGCCACTGCACCGCCAGTTGGCATGTAACGAACTTCAGGATCTGCACCTAAGTTACCGATCAAAATGACTTTATTAATTCCACGCGCCATGCGCATTCTCCTGATTAACTGTGACGACTCAGCAGCGCTTCGACCTGTTTCGGGTCAAAACCAGTCGAGCTGACTTTTAAATAACAGCGTTGTTCGTTGACGACTACTGTCGCTTCCAGCACGCCGTTGAGGCTGCTGAGCTGGCTGACCAGCGTTTTGGCTGCGGCGTCATCGACGTCACCAACCAGATAAGATAAGCGTTGGGCCCGCTGCGGGACTTGCATGCCGCGAGCCAGAAAAAGCCATATTAAACCAATTCCGCCAGCGAGGGCAAACACGCTTGCTGCCGCAAACTGGCCGGAAATAATGCCACCCAGCACACCGCCTAAAAAGGCACCAAAAAACTGCAGACTGGCGTAAATCCCCATCGCAGTGCCTTTCTGACCCGCCGGTGCAATTCGCGACACCAGCGCCGGCATGCTGGCTTCCAGATAGTTGAAACCAGTGAAAAACAGCAACAGCGCGATCGCTAATGGCCACAACCCGCCATTCATCATTAACAATAAACTTACAATCAGCAAGCCGATTGCGAATAAAAAATAACCTTTTTCTTGTTGCCGCCGCATCGACAAGATCATCAGCGGCACCATCAGCACAAAAGCCGCGACAAATACCGGTAAATACACCTGCCAGTGTTGCGGGGCAGCTAAACCATCGGCCTCTAATTGCGATGGCAGCACGACAAAGATCGCCGTCAGTAATAAATGCAAAACCAGCACACCCAGATTCAGTAAACGCAGCTGTGGATGGCGGAACAATTCAACAATAAAACCAGGGCGGGCCAGCGCTTCACTGTCGGTCGCCTGCTGCTGGGTTTTCGGCACTATCGTCAGGACGATCACGATGCCGGCGAGCGCCAGCGCAGCGGTAAACCAAAAAATGGCACTGAGTCCACCGGCGGCGGCAATCGCCGGGCCGGCAATCATCGACACAGCAAAAGACAAGCCGATCGTCGCACCGATCACCGCCATCACTTTGGGTCTTTGCTCTTCGCGGGTGACGTCGGCCGCCAATGCCAGCACAGCGCCGGCAATGGCGCCCATGCCCTGCAAAATACGTCCGATGGTGACGCCATACACAGATTCTGCCAGCGCTGCGACCACTGAGCCCACGGCAAACATCGTCAAACCGAGCAACATCACCGGGGTACGGCCAATCCGGTCCGACAACCAGCCCATTGGGATCTGCAAGATGGCCTGAGTCAGCCCATAAGCGCCAATGGCGAGGCCGATCCAAAACGGCGAAAAGCCGATGAGGTCTTTGCCGTAGATTGCAAACACCGGGATCAGCATAAATAATCCCAACATACGGAACGCAAATACCAGCGCCAGCGAAATCGCTGCCCGCCGTTCCAGTGCGGTTAAATTTTGCATCAGTGATGGATCTCAAATCGATTCAGACAGCGCCAGTGGCAGAGAAAGAAGCGTGGCGACAAAAGAGCGGATGATTGTAACACAGGCGTTCAGTTGTCGGCAGCAGTGCCGGCGAATTCGATGCGGTCGCGCCCATTCTGTTTGGCGCGGTACAGCGCCTGATCGGCGAGTCGTAACTGGCGGCCAAAATCATAATCCGGCCCAAACACACTGACACCAATACTGATGGTCAGCTGATAATCTTCCGGCATCGACGCCGGCCACTCCAATTGGCGGATCCCTTCTAACAAACGCTGTGCCGTCGTCGTCGCCATCTGCAGGTTCGCCGCCGGCAGAAAAATCAAAAACTCTTCGCCACCAAACCGGGCCAGCACATCACTTTGCCGCAGCATTGTTTTGATGGCTTTTGCCGTCTGCACCAACACCAAATCGCCACCGTCGTGGCCGAACTGGTCATTGACCCGCTTAAAGTGGTCAAGGTCAATCATCAACAATGCCGCTGGTTGCTGATTTCTTTGCAAGTACGATAAGCAAGCCGCCACCGCCTCATTCAACCCACGCCGGTTTAACTGACCGGTTAACGGGTCGTGCACCGCTTCGGCCCGGAGTCGCTGCTGCGTTTCTTCCAGATAGCCGGTGATCGCCAGCAAACCGTAGGCCGCCATGATGCCAGGCCATAATACCTGCGACACCAAATATCCCGATAAAATCCAGTCTTCATGAAACTCAACAGTCACGGTCCGTACCACACAAACCAGAAACCAGCACAACATGACCAAGGCAAAACCCTGATCCGATACGGTACGATTCTGTTTCTGAAAAAAGAACAACCAAGCAATCGGCAACACCACCAGCGCGGTAATGAACGTCATAAAATGCAAAGAGGCGTATTCCATGCTGTGCAGATTCAGCCAGGTATAAATGCCTGCCTGCAGCGGGATCATCAGCACTAACAATGGCCAGGGCACCGCTTTATTACAGCGGCTTAAGGCAAATGCCAGCAGTAACCAGAAATTGGTTGCCGCGGCCAGACTGGAGATCAACAACAACATCGGCTGCATGGGCCACAAATAAAACAACCAGCTCAGTGCATCACAGCCCACAGAGATCTGGAACAGGCGTAAACTGCGCACATCCTGCAGTGGCGGCGCTACCCTTGTACTGGCAAGCAAAATCACCAGCGCAAGCTGCATCATGGCCAAGGTGTAAATCTGTTCTGTTGTCATGTCTGGCGTTGAACTACCTGCAGAAAAAAACGTTAACAATTCACCTTAGGCGCAGGGCCCGACAAAAGCAACAGAGTGCGCCTCTTTGTGCGGTCCGACTTGCTGAAAGGGTTGTATTTATATACAGTATTCTGACAAATAACAGTGTCTGGTCTGATCCGACCGGCCGCTGCGCGCATAGCCGTCTGACCACCCCGTGTCAGTGGCCTTGCTGACCGGCTTTGACTGCACTTTTGCCTGAGAATCTTATGCACAAAATTGACATCCGCGGCGCCCGCACTCACAACCTGAAGAATATTTCGCTGGAAATTCCACGCGACAAACTGATTGTGATCACCGGCTTGTCCGGTTCGGGTAAATCGTCTTTGGCCTTTGATACGCTGTACGCCGAGGGCCAGCGCCGCTATGTCGAATCTCTGTCGGCCTACGCCCGCCAGTTCCTCAGCCTGATGGAGAAACCGGACGTCGACCATATTGAAGGCCTGTCACCGGCTATTTCGATTGAACAGAAATCTACCTCACACAACCCGCGTTCGACCGTCGGCACTATCACCGAAATTTACGACTATCTGCGACTGTTATTTGCCCGCGTCGGTGAGCCACGCTGTCCGACGCACGATCTGCCGCTAGCCGCGCAAACCATCAGCGAAATGGTCGACAAAGTGGTGTCCTTCCCCGAAGGCAGCAAGCTGATGGTGCTGGCGCCTGTGGTACAGGACCGCAAAGGCGAACACGTCAAAACGCTGGAAAATTTAGCCGCACAAGGTTACATCCGTGCCCGTATCAATGGCGAAGTCTGCGATTTATCCGATCCACCAAAACTCGACTTACACAAAAAACACACCATCGAAGTGGTGATCGACCGGATTAAAGTGCGCGACGACATCAAACAACGGCTGGCCGAAAGTTTTGAAACTGCGCTGGAGTTATCCGGTGGTATCGCCAAAGTAGCGTCGATGGACGATGCGTCGGCTGAAGAACTGATTTTCTCGGCCAATTTCGCCTGCCCGACTTGTGGCTATTCGATGGCAGAACTCGAGCCACGGCTGTTTTCCTTCAACAATCCAGCCGGCGCCTGTACCGCCTGTGATGGACTTGGCGTGAAACAATATTTCGACGCCAATAAAGTGATTGTCGATGCGGCACTAAGCCTGGCCGGCGGCGCTATCCGCGGTTGGGATAAACGCAATTTTTATTATTTCCAGATGTTGAAGTCGTTGGCCGAACATTATGGCTTTGACGTCGACGCGCCGTTTCAGAGCCTGAAACCGGAACAGCAACAGGCCATTTTAAGTGGTAGTGGACGTAAAGAGATTGAGTTCAAATACTTAAACGACCGTGGCGACATCGTGCTACGCAAACATCCGTTTGAAGGCATTTTGCCGAATATGGAGCGGCGTTATCACGAAACCGAATCCAATGCCGTACGGGAAGAGCTGGCGAAATATCTGGCGACGACCACTTGCCCGGTCTGTGAAGGTTCGCGCCTGCGCGAAGAAGCGCGCCATGTGTTTATCGGTAAAACCAATTTGCCCAACATCGTGGAGCTGTCGATTGGTGATTGCCACCAGTTTTTCACCGCACTGACACTGACCGGCCAAAAAGCCAAAATCGCCGAAAAGATCCTGAAAGAAATTCAGGACCGGCTGATGTTTCTGGTCAACGTGGGCCTGAACTATCTCAACTTATCCAGAAGCGCCGAGACGTTATCCGGCGGCGAAGCGCAGCGGATTCGTCTGGCCAGTCAGATTGGCGCCGGTTTAGTCGGCGTGATGTATGTACTGGACGAACCGTCGATAGGCTTGCACCAACGCGACAACGACCGCTTATTGGGCACGCTGACGCATCTGCGCGATTTGGGCAATACCGTGATTGTGGTCGAGCACGACGAAGATGCAGTGCGTTTGGCGGACCATATCATCGACATCGGCCCCGGCGCCGGTGTGCACGGCGGCCATATCGTGGCGCAAGGCACGTTAGCCGATATCGAAGCGGCTGCAGATTCTCTGACCGGCCAGTATTTGTCCGGCCGGCGCAAAATCGCGGTGCCGGATACGCGGCATAAAGGTAAAAAAGGCAAAGACCTCAAAGTATTGGGCGCGACCGGCAATAACCTGAAAAACGTCGATTTGAGCATTCCGTTTGGCGTACTGACCTGTATCACCGGCGTGTCCGGTTCCGGCAAATCGACGCTGAGTAATGACACACTGTTTCGCGTCGCGCACAAAGTATTGAACAAAGGCGAGGGCGACGACCCGGCGCCGCATCGCGCCATTGAGGGCCTGGAGCATTTTGATAAATGCGTCGACATCGACCAGAGCCCGATCGGCCGCACGCCCCGCTCGAACCCTGCCACCTACACCGGTATTTTCACCGCAGTACGGGATTTATTCGCCGGTACCCAGGAAGCACGCTCACGAGGTTATCAGGTCGGCCGTTTCAGTTTTAACGTCAAAGGCGGGCGCTGCGAAGCCTGTCAGGGCGACGGCGTCATCAAAGTCGAAATGCACTTCCTGCCAGATGTGTACGTGCCTTGTGATGTCTGCAAAGGCAAACGCTACAACCGTGAAACGCTGGAAGTGAAATACAAAGGCAAAAACATCCACGAAGTGCTGGAAATGACCGTTGAAGACGCACGCCAGTACTTCGACAGTATTCCGGCCATTTCACGCAAACTGCAGACCCTGATGGATGTCGGCCTGACCTACATCACCCTCGGCCAGTCAGCGACGACGTTGTCGGGCGGTGAAGCACAACGCGTCAAGCTGGCACGCGAACTGAGTAAACGCGACACCGGCAAAACGCTGTATATCCTCGACGAACCGACCACAGGCCTACACTTTTACGATATTCAGCAATTGCTAAACGTGCTGCATAAACTGCGCGACGCCGGCAATACCGTGGTGGTGATCGAACACAATCTGGACGTAGTCAAAACCGCCGACTGGATTGTCGATTTAGGCCCGGAAGGCGGCAGCGGCGGCGGCGAAATTCTGATCGCCGGTACGCCAGAGCAAGTGGCTGCTTGTGAGAAATCTTATACCGGACAGTATCTGAAGCCGTTGTTGGCAAGGGGATAATCCCCGCGGGGCAGCGATACCTGTCATCAGCGGGATGAGGAAAGTCCCGCTGTTTTTCCTGCCATTTTTCAGCCACTTCCGGTTGCGGCGCTGCGCAAACAATGAAATATTGAGACATCCGCTTCGGGCGCCACGTGGGTTGGGCTGGCGCCGCGTCATTTCATAAGGAAAGTTGCATGGCACATCAATGGCGTTTTTTCCGCTCCGGCGGTTTTGATCAGGT
>JAIXSW010000259.1 GCA_027484495.1 Gammaproteobacteria bacterium | reverse complement strand
GCCCGCAGTGGCAAAGTGGCGCAATTCAGTCTGACGCTACGCGAAGGCTGGACTTTGGCACAAAATCTACAGGCTTTCACTGCATTACCTTACCTTGAAGTGGACGTAACCGAACTCGCTTCTGTGCAGGCATTGTTATCCTGGCCAGCCGATTGGGGACCGCAGCCGGTATCCGCCGAAGCGCTGGTGTTTCCGGAAACTTATTTTTATACCGCCAACACCAAGTTATCTGTGCTGTTAAAAAGAGCAAATCAGGTGTTGCTGGCAAAACTTGATGCAGCCTGGCGTGAAAAGCAAAGTGGGCTACCGTTGCAGAATCGCTATGAGTTGCTGACATTGGCGTCGATCATCGAAAAAGAGACCGGTCACTTACCTGAAAAGCCATTAATTTCGTCTGTGTTCGTTAACAGGTTGCAGATCAAGATGCGGCTGCAAACCGATCCAACAGTGATTTATGGTTTAGGCGCACGCTATCAGGGTGATATCAAACGCGAACACTTAAAAGACCCTCATCCCTATAATACCTATGTGTATGCCGGATTACCGCCCGGTCCTATCGCGCTGGTCAGTTGGGGGTCGTTGCAGGCTGCGGCACAACCAGCCACTTCAGATAAATTGTATTTTGTTGCCCGGGGTGATGGTACCCATCAGTTTTCGTCCAGTCTGAAAGAGCATAATCAGGCAGTACAACAGTATATTTTTGGGAAAAAATCATGAATAAAGGCCGTTTTGTCGTGATAGAAGGCCTCGAAGGCGCAGGGAAGACCACAGCTATCAAAACTGTATTCCAGTGGTTAAGCCAACAGGGACATCATGTGGTACAAACGCGTGAGCCTGGCGGCACTCCGCTGGCTGAACAGATCCGTACCTTGGTGAAGTCAGTGCAGCAGGAGCAGGTGTCGCCAGTCACTGAGCTGCTGCTGATGTACGCGGCGCGCTCGCAGTTACTGCACAATGTGATTAATCCGGCATTACAGCGCGGTGACTGGGTGTTAGCAGATCGGCATGATTTATCTTCCCGCGCATATCAGGGCGGCGGTCGCCAAATTCCGGATGTTGTATTGGACCCAATTCGCAATTTAGTGCTGGGTGACCTGCGGCCTGATCTGACCTTGTATCTGGACATTGATCCGGCAATAGGGTTGGAGCGCGCCCGTGCCCGTGGTGCGCTGGATCGGATTGAACAGGAACAGCTGGCTTTTTTTCAGCGTGCACGGGCCAAATATCTGGCGGTCGCAGCCACCGAGCCCCATATTGTCGTGATTGACGCAGCCCAGCCCCTTGCGACTGTCCAACAGCAATTAATGGACGCATTGGAGCAACATCTCGCGTGACAACTTCATTGCCATGGCTGCAACAGACTGAACAGCGTTTATTTGAACTGGCGTGCCGGGAACAATTGCATCATGCCATTCTGCTGACCGGTCCCGCCGGAATTGGCAAACATATCCTGGCGAAGCAATTGGCGCATTTACTGCTCTGTCTGGATCCGCTCCCCGATGGCGCTTGCGGACGTTGTAAAAGTTGTTTGCTGGGAAAGGCCGGGCATCATCCCGATTTATTGCAACTGGAAGTGACCAGTAGCATTTCAGTCGAGCAAATCCGTGAAATCAGCGTATTGATGCAAAACTCGCCACAGCAAGGCGGCGCCCGTGTGGTGGTGGTGCCACAGGCAGAAAAAATGACCGAGTCTGCTGCCAACGCCTTATTAAAAACTCTGGAAGAACCTGGCCAACGTAGCTTTCTCATCCTGTACACGGCGTTCGCCGAGCAATTGATGCCGACTATATTATCGCGTTGCCAGCGCTGGGACTTACCGGCGCAATATGGCGAAAACAGCCGGCAATGGCTGGCGCAGCAAAGCCCTGATCCGGTGCCTGATTTTTTGCTCGAACTTTGCGGTGGCGCGCCATTAAAAGCCCTGACATTGCAACAGAGTGGTGAAGCATTGACGCTGGCAGCGCAATTAAAAGCCTTACAGGCTTATTTACACAGCGGCTCTGGCTTAGCACCACTGCAAAAACAGCTGGAATCGCAACCGGACCTTGCTGCGTTGTTGTATTACACGGTACGACACTGGACCTTACAACAACAGCAATTACCGCCGCCGCAGCTATTTGCACGCGTTGCCCGTTGGTGTCGTGACGAACAACGGATTTTGGGGCAGAATAAATCATTAGCACTGACAACTTTGTTGTTAGATTTACATCAACTGCTACGCTGAGGCCGGCATGGAAGAACTCACGTTAGATTTTGCCGATTTGAAAGAGCTTTACCGTTCTTATATGCCGTTTTTTAAGCAAGGTGGACTGTTTGTCCGCACCAGCCGGCATTATAAAATGGGTCAATCACTGGCCTTACAGGTCACCTTGCCCGATGCACTGGAATCGATCCCGGTCTCCGGCAAAGTGGCCTGGCTGACGCCACAAGGGGCGCAAAATACCAGCCCGGCTGGCATTGGCGTGGCATTTATTGACGACAAACTGAATCTGCGCGACAAAATTGAAAAATTACTCAGCGGTACGCAGGAGTCGGCTGAACTAACCTTTACGCTTTAACGAGGGCGTGGTGCAGCGATCGTAACGGCTTCACCGCAGCAGTCACTTCAGGTACACTGCCGGCGTTTTTGTTTGTCTTACTGTCTGCCGGAGCTTCTTTTGTTTATTGATTCGCATTGCCATCTTGACCGTCTGGAACTGGATAAACTGGGTATGGATTTGCCCGCTGTGCTGACTGCTGCAGCGCAAGCGCAGGTTGATCACATGTTGTGTGTCAGTGTCAGCTTGCAAGAGTATCCGGCGATGGCTGCTCTGGTCAGTG
>JAIXSW010000528.1 GCA_027484495.1 Gammaproteobacteria bacterium | reverse complement strand
GCAACCTGGTGCGCCAGCAACATCATCCCGAACATCAACCCGCGGACTGCCATCATCTGTCCTTTCTCCTGTCGCAGCGGTACCAGTACAAGCTATTGATACTAAATTAAGATTTAATAATATCTGCGTTAAAAATCTGCTGAGCAGTGTAAATAAATTTTCCGAAACTTTCCTGTTCTCAGATCAATAGCTTAGCTATAAAATGTGTCAGGTTATTTTACACACACTGTATTATTTTCTGAAAAACTTAATAAGCCTTTATTGAAATTGTCACAAAGGTCATTTAACGTACAAGCCCCTGGTCGGAGCACATGCAAAATAATAGCCGTCCAGCCACTCAGACCCTGCGGCAGGGTCGGGGACATTCAACCAAAGCTCTTACAAACGGACGTCATCATGAAACTGAATATGTTGTTGCTGGCAATGCTGCTGGCCCCGGCTGTGCATGCAGAACCCTTTATCTCTGAGTATGTCGAAGGCTCGTCGAACAATAAAGCGCTGGAAATCTACAACCCGGCCGATGTCGCACTGGATCTGACCGGTTACTCCATCAAAGTATTTTCCAACGGCGCCGTCACTGCCGGCAAAACGGTCCCGCTGAGCGGTACCCTGGCTGCCAAAAGCACGCTGGTACTGACGGATACCGGCTCTGCTGCTGCGCTTGCCGCCAAAAGCAACATGACGTTCGGCACCAGCAACTTTAATGGTGATGATGCAATTGCCTTATATAAAGGCGCTGATTTAATTGATGTGTTTGGCCAGATTGGTGTGGATCCGGGCACTTCATGGGGTAGTAACAACAATTTCACGCACGACCGCACTTTAGTACGTAAAAGCAGTGTAGTGCAGGGCGACGTCAATGGCGGTGATGCTTTTGACCCAAGTGTAGAATGGGATTTTTACGCCAAAGACGAATTCGCTAATCTGGGCAGCCATAGCGGCTCAGGCACCGGCGGTGGCGGCGGCGTGGTGGTTCCACCAGTCGGCCCGGTTATCGGTAACTGTGGTGACAGCGCCACGTTGATCAGCGCTGTACAAGGTGCCGGCGCTGCATCACCGGAAGCGGGTAAAACGGTAGTGGTCGAAGCGGTTGTCAGCCGGGTCACCGCATTTGCCACCGGTTTCTATATTCAGGAAGAAGCCAGTGATTCAGACAATAACCCGGCAACTTCTGAAGCTATTTTTGTTTATAACGACGCGGCGGTCGATTATCCGTCGGTCGGCGATAAAGTTCGGGTGCTCGGTAAAGTCGAAGAGTATTTCACTAAAACGCAAATTCGCCGCACTGGCCTCGCCGCTTGTGGCACTGCAACGCCTGCCCAACCGGTCAGCGTGACGCTGCCAGTTGGCAACCTGACCGACTGGGAAAGCCTGGAAAGTATGCAGGTGACCTTCCCGCAACAGCTGGTTGTTGCCGATCACTATAACCTTGGCACCTATGGCGAGCTAACACTTGCGCCACAACGTCTGTTCACACCAACCAACCAATTCCGCCCGGGTACTCCAGAAGCCGTGGCATTGGCGTCACAAAACAGCCGCAGCAAAATTGTATTGGATGACCTGGTGAACGGTAAAAACCCGGCCACGATCATTTATCCGGCACCAGGCCTGAATATGAACAACCCGGTCCGTGTCGGTGATGCGGTCAATGCCAACTTAAGCGGGATCCTGGACTACAGCTTCAGCGCCTGGCGTTTATTGCCTGCCGGTACTGTGCAGTTCACCGCCAACAACCTGCGCGAAGAGCAGCCAGCCATGCGTAACCTTGGCAACCTGGTCGTCACCAGCGCCAACGTACTGAACTACTTTAACGGTGATGGCCAAGGCGGTGGTTTCCCAACTTCACGCGGCGCATCAACAGCGGTTGAATTTGAACGTCAGGCCGACAAAATTGTCGCGGCGTTAAGCGCAATCAACGCCGATGTCGTTGGTCTGATGGAAATTGAAAACGACGGCTACGGCAGCACCAGCGCCATCGTCGATTTAGTCAGCCGGTTGAATCAGCGCCTTGGTGCCGGAACCTATCAATTCGTGCAGGTGCCAGGCAGCACAGCGCTGGGCTCTGATGAAATCAGCGTCGGTATGCTGTACAAACCAGCCAAAGTCACACCACTTGGCAATGCAGTCACGACCAGCACTGGGGTGTTTGGTTTTGGTAACCGCCAGCCACTGGTACAAAGCTTCACGCAGAAATCTAACAATGAAGTGTTCACTTTTGCCGTCAACCACTTCAAGTCAAAAGGCAGCTGCCCAAGTGGCTCAAGCAACCCGGATCGTGACCTGAAAGACGGCCAGAGCTGCTGGAATGCCACCCGCGTCAAGGCTGCGACTGAACTGACTGCGTGGCTTGCCACCAACCCAACCGGTTCTGCCGATAAAGACGTGCTGATCATGGGCGACTTAAACGCCTACGCCAAAGAAGATCCAATCCATACGCTGGTCGGCAAAGGCTTTGTCAATCTGGTAGAGAAATTCCAGGGCAACCGTGGTTACTCCTACCTGTTTGGCGGTGAAAGCGGTTATCTGGACCATGCGTTAGCCAGCTCAGCATTGTCTTCACAGGTCACTTATGCGATGGAATGGCATATCAATGCCGACGAAACCACGCTGTTTGACTACAACATGGAAGATAAAACGCCACAGCAACAAGCCGATTTCTACCAACCAACTGCGTTCCGTGGCTCTGACCATGATCCGGTTGTGGTCGAACTGGCACTGAAAGCATCAAATCCAGCCGACCTGGATAAAGATGGTGACGTCGACAACAACGATATCGCGCTGTTCAACAAACTGTTGAAATCTGGGGTGAAATTGGGTCTGGAATACGATTTTAACAAAGACGGCATGGTGTCAAGCAGCGACGCCCGCGCCATGGCAACGCTGTGTACTTACGCCCGTTGCGCTATCAAATAATGACGAATAAACCGTAGTAAGGAATTTTAGATGAAAAAGTTAATTGCATTATTCGCGCTGTGCCTGACGTTCAGCAGCCAGGCCACTGTGATCAAAATTGAATTGGATAAAGCACAGTATCAGAAAAATGATCTGGTGCAGGCGCAAGTCCGGATCCAAGGCTATGAAGATGGCCTGGCTGGTTTTAAACTGGATCTGAGCTACTGGTCTGCAGCGCTGGGTTTTGAGTCTGTGACCTTTGGCCCGCACTTCTCGCCGGTCGAACCAAACTTTGGTGAATATAGCCAGAGTGGCAGCAAACTGACGATCAGCGAAATGAATCTGCTTGATTTCGCCTGGGATCTGGCTGCAGTACAAGGCCCGGATTTCACTTTGGCAACTATCACGTTCAAAGCGTTAAACAGCGGCGTGCATAAACTGTTACTGAGCAAGATTGAACTGACTGATGGCTTGGGTGACAAAGTGACAGACTTCAGCAGCCAAAACGGCCTGGTGAATGTCGCTGGCCCGGCAATCCCAGCTCCTGCGACAGCTCTGTTGCTGTTACCGGCACTGCTGATGCTGGCCCGCCGTCGCGCTTAAGCGAGTCTCTGCTGAAAAAAACCGCTGATCCCAGCGGTTTTTTTATTTGCTCCGGGCAATTTTTGATGGCGACGCAAACCCCGCCGCCACTCGTCCGTTTACAACGCCAATCCACCACAGATCTTTGAGTCAGACCAAATTAACTGCTATGGTTGTTGCTTTCACCCTTCTGGGTAAAATCAGGTTAATCTGTTGTATCAATTGAATAATCAGCAGACGCACTTCAAGTGCTTACTGCTGAAACACCGGCTTGAGGTGGCATGTTAGATTCATTGCGTAGTCGTCTGATTTTGTTGTTACTTGGCATGCTGACCTTTATGACGGTTGCTATGGGTTTTGCTGCATTGGGCGCCATGCAGCGGGACAGTGCGGCGCAGGCCCGTCAGGCGCTGGATGTTGCCAGCCGGGTGTTTCAGGAAGCCCTCAGTAACAGAGCCACTCAGCTGGGAAATTCAGTACGGCTGGTCGCCAGCGATTTTGGCTTTCGCCAGGCGGTCGCGTTACGTGAACAAGACACTATTTCATCGGTTCTGGAAAATCATGGCAGTCGCATTGATGCCACGCTGACCGTATTGCTGACCCCACAGGGCGAACTGATTGCCAGCAGCGGTCAGGACGTCAGTGCTGAACAAATCACACAATTATTCAAAGATATGCGCTTATCCGGTCAGGATTCGGTGTCGGATATCGTGCATATTGGCCACAACGCCTATCAAATGGTGATGGTCCCGGTCAAAGCGCCGCAGCTGATTGCCTGGGTTGCGATGGGGTTTGCGTTGGATCCCGCACTCGCCGGCCAGATTAAAGCGCTAACCGACCTGGATATCAGTTTTGTGTTTGGCCGTGGCACTGCCGGTGCAGAGCTACTGGCATCGACGCTGAACACAGCACAACAGATGGATTTGACCTCGGCCCCGGCACCGACCGCACTCAAAGTGCTGGATCAGCCACTATTGACGACCGAACGTCCGCTGGACCGCGCCGGCACTATCAGCGCCCTGCTCCATCTGTCGACCGCCCCCTGGCAGGAAACCTATCAACAGGCTCGCACTCAGTTATTAGCTATTTTTGGCCTTGGTCTGACACTCGCAGTGTTGTTTGCGGTGGCACTGGCGCGCAGTATTACCAAACCATTGCAGTTGCTGACGCAGTTTGCCCGGGCTATCGGTCTGGGTCAGGCGTTACAGGCACCTTCAATTAAACGTGGTGAAGTCGGATTACTCAGCGAAACGCTGCAAAAAATGCAGCAGGATATCCGCCAGCGCGAACAACAAATTCTGTTTCAGGCGCAGCACGACACCCTCACCGGCCTTGCCAACCGTCATCTGGTCGAATTGCAGTTACCAACCTTGCTCAGCAGTCAGCCGCTGTGGTTGCTGCTGATCAATATCAAAGATTTTAAACACGTCAACGACGCCTTTGGTTATAAAAATGGCGATTCACTGCTGGTGCAACTGTCAGAACGCTTAATGAAAGCGCGGCCGGTGGCATCGATGATCGCCCGGCTTGGCGGGGATGAATTCCTGCTGGTCAGTCCAACACCGATCCAGCAACAAGACCTGCCTGCACTGCAACAACTCCTGTCAAACGATTTTACGCTGGATAATTCCAGGTTAAATCTGAAGCTGGCACTGGCTTTATATCAGGCGCCGGCTCCCGCTGCTGCATCAGCCGGAACCGCAAACGATGCGCTGCGCCGGGCGGAAATTGCGATGGTGCACGCCAAAACCAGCCATCAGTTGATTGCCGAATACCAGCCCGGTCAGGATGAAAGCCATCAACGGGAATTAACGTTATTACACGATTTACCGTTATCGCTGCAATCCGGCCATATGTTTGTGGTGTATCAACCTAAAGTCAGTCTGCGTGACCGCACAGCACAATCGGCAGAAGCGTTGATCCGCTGGCAACACCCACAGCTCGGGTTTGTGCCGCCGGATGAGTTTATCCGCCTCGCCGAACACTCAGGTTTGATTTCCAGGGTCACTGACTGGATGATTGTGCAGGTGATCGATCAATTGGCGGCATGGCGGCGCCAAGGCATCGAACTGACGGTTGCGGTAAATTTATCGGCTTATGATTTGCTCAGCAGCGACTTACCGGGGCAAATCGCGGCGTTGT
>JAIXSW010000321.1 GCA_027484495.1 Gammaproteobacteria bacterium | reverse complement strand
TTCAACGGGGGCAGGCTCAGTCTTGCTCAATCCAGGGGGTTTGCGGCAGCAGGTCCAAATGTGCTTCGTAACGTGGCAGGTTAAATTCCTGCTGTTGTTCAACGACGGCAAACATTTCCGGTGCTAAGGCGCAGGCGATTAATTCTAATGCGTCTTCCCGGCTATGACCGGTCATACAAAGGCGCATCAGCGTTGCTTTTACTTTCAACGGGTAACCATCTGCCAGTTGATTTTCAATGACTTCGAATAACAGTTGCTGATCGAGTTGATCGCCGTTGTCCTGACTCATGTCCGGCTGTCTCCATGCTGCGCGATAAAGGCTGCAGCATGCCAGATTTGGCCTGCGCTGCCCAGCGGATCTTTAAGGGCTCCGGGGAAATTTGTTGGCAATCTAGAAACAAAATGAGGGACTCAGGGCTGGTTGGTTCCGCGACATATTGTTCAAATGGAAATCAATTACTTAAAAAGTGGGCTGATTTTCACACTTGCGGCGCTGCATGCTGATCTGTATGTTGGTCGCCAATGTACAGATCAGTGCAAAGACACTGACACGATGATCGGCAAACATCACCCACAGCACCTTCAAGTCAGTATTATCGATAGATAAAGAGAGTACAGCAGATGAGTTACGTCGATTTAGCGCTGGCGTTTTTGCCGCAGCTAGCCCTGATTATTGTGGCCGCACAGGTATTTGGTTATTTGGCCAAGTTTATCGGTCAGCCGAAAGTGGTTGGCGAAATGATCGCCGGTGTGGTGTTAGGCCCGTCATTATTTGGTCTGTTCTGGCCAGATCTGCAAAAAAGCATTTTTATTCCCGAGACCATGTCCATTCTGTATTTCGGCGCACAGCTCGGCGTCGGTTTGTACATGTTTCTGGTGGGACTGGAATTTAATACGCAATTGTTTCGGAAAAATGCCCGCAGTGCGATAGGCGTCAGTCTCGCGGGTATGTTAGTGCCCTTTGGTGTCGGCGCGCTGCTGTGTCTGTGGCTGCTGGAAACCCCGGGCTTGTTTGCCGCCAATATCTCCTATGCCAACGCGGCCTTGTTTATGGGCGCTGCGATAGCGATCACCGCGTTCCCGATGTTGGCGCGGATCATTTATGAACGTGGTCTTGCCGGTACGGCTCTGGGCACTTTGGCACTGGCTGCCGGCGCTATTGATGATGCGGCGGCCTGGGTTGTGATGGCGGTTGTGCTGGCCAGCTTTGGTGGCGGCAGTTTGTTGGCAATTAAAGCGGCGGTCGGCGGTGTGCTCTATGCCAGTCTGATGCTGACCAAAGTGCGCGGCTGGCTGCAGCCGTTGGCAGATAAAGTTGAGCACACCGGTGTGCTGACCGCGGCACAGTTATTGTTAGTGCTGGTGCTGTTTTCGATTTCGGCCTATGCGATGGAATGGGTTGGTTTACATGCGGTCTTTGGCGGTTTCCTGCTCGGTATCGCCATGCCTCGTGGCAAGCTGACTGAACTCGTCACCGCGCGGCTGCAAAAAGTGACAGTGTTTGTATTACTGCCAATGTTCTTCACCTATTCAGGACTGAAAACGCAGCTGAATGTGCTGGCATCGGCCGATGTGATGACGATTGCGTTAACTATTCTGGCGGCATCTATTTTTGCCAAAGGCGTGGCCTGCTGGGCGGCTGCCCGCATTGGTGGTGCGGATAACCGCACGGCGATGGCGGTTGGTGCGCTGATGAATGCCCGCGGCCTGATGGAGCTCATCATCATCAACATTGCACTCAAGTATGGTGTGATCGAACAAGGCTTGTTCTCCATTATGGTGCTGATGGCGATTGTTACCACGTTGATGGCCTCGCCGCTGTTCCATTTAGTGTATGGCCGGCATATGGCCAAACCGGAGGACAAACCGCCGGTACCGCCTTTAAATGCGGCGCTGAAGACCGAGTAACGATAATCACAGTTGTCAGATAACAAAAAGCCGGCGTTTTCGCCGGCTTTTTCTGTTGTACTTTGTTCAGAGCGACAGCGCTTTTTCGCCCCGCGAGATGCCCGAGACGCCGGTGCGAACCACTTCCAGAATCTGTGTGTTGCACATCGCTTCAATAAAGGCTTCCAGCTTGTCTGACGTGCCGACCACCTGAATGGTGTAAGTGGTCGGTGAGACGTCGATGATTTGGCCGCGGAAGATATCAGCACAGCGCTTCACTTCTTCGCGTTGATCGCCGCTGGCTTTAACTTTCACCATCATCAGCTCGCGTTCGATATGCGCGCTTTCGCTCAAATCGACCAGTTTGACCACTTCAATCAGCTTGTGCAGCTGTTTGGTGATTTGTTCGATGACCTGATCATCACCCCGCGTCACCAGCGTCAACCGTGACATGGTCGGGTCTTCCGTTGCCGCGACCGTCAGTGAGTCAATGTTGTAACCGCGCTGGGCAAACAAACCCACGACACGGGCTAAGGCGCCGGATTCGTTTTCCAGCAATACCGCAATAATATGGCGCATGTTAAGTCCGCTCCGTTTTGCTCAGGAACATGTCATTCATGGCACCACCTGGTACCTGCATCGGGTAAACGTGTTCTTTTGGATCGACATGGATGTCGAGAAACACCAGTTTATCTTTCAGCGCGAATGCTTTTTCCAGCGCGGGTTCCAGCTCTTCCGGGCTGGTCACGCGGATACCGACATGGCCATAAGCTTCGGCCAGTTTGACGAAGTCGGGCAGTGAATCCATGTAAGAACTGGAGTAGCGCGAGTCATAGTTCATGTCCTGCCACTGCTTCACCATACCGAGGTAGCCATTGTTCAGATTGATGATTTTGACGCCAAGACCATATTGTTTACAGGTCGACAGCTCCTGAATATTCATCTGAATAGAGCCTTCGCCGGTGACGCAGACCACTTCGGCTTCCGGGTAATGCAGCTTGACGCCCATCGCCGCCGGCAGACCAAAACCCATGGTGCCGAGGCCACCGGAGTTGATCCAGCGGTTTGGTTTGTCGAATTTGTAGTATTGTGCGGCAAACATCTGGTGCTGGCCGACGTCCGAGGTGACATAGGCATCGCCTTTGGTGTGACGCCAGACCGCTTCGATCACAGCCTGCGGTTTCAGCAGGTCAGTGCGGTGTTCAAACCGGCCGCCATGCACTTCACGCCATTGCCCGATTTGCTGCCACCACTGGCCAAGCGCGGCCTGATCCAGCGTATTGCCGTGTTTTTCCAGCTGATGCAGCATTTCCTGCAGCACCGGCTTCACCAGACCGACGATTGGGACATGCGCCATGATGGTTTTGGAAATACTGGCCGGATCGATATCGATATGGATGATCGTCGCGTTCGGGCAGAATTTTTTCGTTGCGTTGGTGACCCGGTCATCAAAACGGGCGCCGACCGCAAAAATGACGTCAGCATTGTGCATGACCTGGTTGGCTTCATAAGTGCCATGCATCCCGAGCATACCGATAAACTGCGGGTCTGTTGCAGGGTAGGCACCCAGTCCCATCAGTGTGTTGGTCACCGGCAGATTGAGTCTCTGCGCCAGTTCAGTTAATTCAGCCGAAGCCTGGCCTAAAATCACGCCGCCACCAGCGTACAGCACCGGTTTTTTCGCCGCTAATAAGGTTTGCAGCGCTTTTTTGATTTGGCCCGGATGGCCTTTGGCATTCGGGTTGTACGAGCGCAGTTTGATATCTTTTGGATATTCGTATGGGAACTTTTGGTTCGGCATCGTCATATCTTTTGGAATATCCAGCACCACAGGACCTGGACGGCCACTTTGGGCAATATAAAAGGCTTTTTTCACCAGCGCCGGAATATCGGCCGGGTTTCGCACTGACATATTGTGTTTGACGATAGGACGCGAGATGCCGAGCATATCGGTTTCTTGGAAAGCATCGTCGCCGATCAGGTGGCTCATGACCTGACCGCAGATCACCACCATCGGAATAGAATCCATATAAGCGGTGGCAATACCGGTGACGGCATTCGTGGCGCCTGGGCCTGAGGTGACGAGCACCACGCCGGCTTTTCCGCTGGCACGGGCATAGGCATCCGCCATGTGGGTGGCGGCTTGCTCATGACGGACCAGCACATGTTTTACCTCGGTTTGCTGAAACAGCGCATCGTAGATATGTAACACGGCACCGCCGGGGTAACCATAAACGAATTCGACTCCTTCATCACGAAGGGCCCGAATCAGCATGGCGCCGCCAGACAGCAGTTCTGGTTGGTGTTGTTGGCTCATTTTTACTCAGGTCTCATAGTTTGCGTAGGCAAAGGTTTCCCGTGCAGCCAAAATGGCATGCCGGGGTGGTTCTTGTCTGTGGACAAGTAATTCTGCTTACGTGGGGAATTCACAGCGGTAAGGCGGTGAAAAAAATCAAACTACGGCCTTTATCGTTGGTCACGCCTCAGCTGCACTGGGCAGTCCGGGCGGCTTTATGGGCAGGCTCGCTGGTTGGTACTTTACGGGATCTGGTCCGGCCTTGCCAGCTCTTTTTTGCCAGAGTCTCTGCTGATTATACGCTGCAATCTGTGGCAGAAAGTCAGGGCAATCCCTTGCAAATCAAGGGGCGCAGCCACATAGTAAGCAGAGTTTCATCGTTACAGAGATTTAATCCGTGTTAAGTAATCAGATTGACGTCAGTTTTGATAATGTCCGCGAATTGCTTGAGCTGTCCCAGCAGAAGCTGGTGATCTTCGACTTCTGGGCGGACTGGTGTGAACCGTGCAAACAACTGTTACCAGTCCTGGAAAAAATTGCTGGTGAGTATCCGGAACATCTGGTGCTGGCCAAAGTGAACTGTGACGCCGAGCAGCAACTGGCGATGCAGTTTGGCGTGCGCTCATTGCCAACGGTGTTATTTATCCGTAATGGCCAGCCAGTTGATGGCTTTGCCGGCGTAGAAACGGAAGGGCAGATCCGCAGCCGTTTAGAGCCATTTTTACCCAAGCCGGAAGATTTATTACTGCAGCAGGTTTTGCCATTGCTTGAAGCGCAGCAATGGCAGGACGCCTATCCGTTGCTGAAGCAGGCATTGCAACTGGCGCCGGCGCGGGTCGATGCTCGGCTGCAGCTGGCATATTGCGCTGCATCACTTGGTCAGACCGCGCAAGCGGAAGAATTGATTTCGACCGTGCTGTTGGCCGATCAGGATGCTCTGTACCATCAGATCAAAGCGTTGATTGAACTGGCGCAACAGGCGGCGGAAAGTCCCGAGATCCGCGCGCTGGAACAACAGCTCGCAGCGGACCCGGCGAACCTGCAACTGAAGCAGCAACTGGCGGTGCAATATCAGCAGGTGCAGCGTTTTGCAGACGCTTTAGCGTTATTATTCAGCATTCTGCAGCAGGATCTGAACTTTGGTGACAGTAAGAAGCTAATGTTAGATATGTTGGCTGTGTTACCCAAAGGCGATGCACTGGCAGGTGAATACCGGCGCAAGCTGTATAGTTTGTTGTATTAATCGGCCGCTGTCACAGCGGCGCACTCATATCCGTCTGACGGCGGGTAAATTCACAAGGAAATTCAATGCGCTTGCAGACATTTTACTGCGCTTTGTTGTCAGTGCTGTTACTGCTTTGCAGTGCCCAGGGCCGGGCAGATTCAGCAGAGCAACTTTTTGCCAGGTTTGAACCCTCGTTATTACAGGTTCGGGTGCTGGAGCGGGCCTCTGGTGCGAAAGCGGCAATAGGTACCGGCTTTGTATTGGCAGATCCGGCTTTAGTCGTCACAAATTATCATGTGGTGTCGGAAGCGGTGTTAGCGCCGGAAAAATTCCAGCTGGAGTATCTGAACTCGGCGCAGCAAAAGGGCGCCTTACAGGTGCTGGCGGTTGATGTGATTAACGACCTTGCGCTGGTCAGCACGGATTACCGCGCCCCGCATCCGTTTCAAATCCAACCACAAAAACCAGTGCAGGGTGCGACCATTTATTCGCTGGGCAATCCGCATGATTTGGGCATGATTTTGGTGCCAGGTACCTACAACGGTCTGCAGAAATACAGTTTTTATCCACGCATCCATTTTACCGGTGCAGTGAATTCCGGCATGAGTGGCGGCCCGGCAGTAGATGCCAACGGCCAGGTTGTCGGCGTCAATGTGGCGTCGGCCGGTAATCAACTGGGTTTCCTGGTTCCGGCAGAAGCATTGCAGCGGCTGCTGGCGCGTTTTCAGCAAGAAGGCCAAAGCAAAGATTTGCGTGCTGATATCGAACGACAACTATTGGCCAGCCAACAATCGATGTTCAGCCAAATTCTTAGTGCGGACTGGAAGCTCAAAGATTTTGGTATCGGTAAAGTTCCGGACGAAGTGGTGCCTTTTGTCCGTTGTTGGGGCGAGTCCAACATCGAAAAAGACAAAGAGGTGTTGAAGAAGGTCACGGCTTTCTGTAGCCAAAGTGAGGAAATTTTCCTGTCGCAACATTTCACCTCGGGCCGCGTCGAGATGCAGTTTGAGTGGCTGGAAGGCAAGGATTTGCATCCGCTGCAGTTTTTCTCGTTGTATGAACAGAATATTTCCCGCGCCAATGCTGACAATCAGGCGTTAAAAGAAGATGTGACGGCATTTGAATGCCAACATCAGGTGGTGCAGCAACCTGGCGGGCAACACGCCAAAAGCGTCTATTGTGTACGCGCATATCGCGCCTATGCCGGTCTGTATGACGTGTTATATCTGGCCGCATCGTTAGATCATCAGCAACAGGGATTGATCAGTCATTACACGCTGTCTGGCGTCAGTCAGGACACTGCCCGTGCTTTTAGTCAGAAATTCAGCGGAGCTGTGTCATGGCAGTAATTATTGAAGTACTGAATAAACAGCACAAAGTGATTGAACGGCATCGGTTTGG
>JAIXSW010000485.1 GCA_027484495.1 Gammaproteobacteria bacterium | reverse complement strand
GGTACATGTGGGTGATGCCGGTTGGTTTGCCGCCGGCATCAAGGATCTGCTTTTTTAATACCCCGGTGTTGCTGGTCCATAACCAGATTTGGTCCTTGACCCTTTCTTCAAAAATGCTGCGAACGCCAGTGCCGCCAATACCTCCATCACGACTGAAACGGGGCGGCTTGTAGTGCATAAATTTCTTACCATCCGGCACCCATTTCAGCAAACCAGATTGTGCTGTGTTGAGGAATACTGTCCCATCCCGGGTTGAACTTAGTGTACTTAGCTGACCGGTTAAGCTCGAATCGTCCACGGCCATGGGTACAAATTTATCTTCGGACGGGACATAACGCAGTACTTGTTTTGAAGTATTCACCAGAAGGCCTCCGCGGCTTTCCAGCATGCTATGAACGATAAACGCAGGTTCATTGTCTTTGGTGAAGGGGAATTCGGTATGGTCGTCTAAGCGATGCAAACTTGCCCCCAGCAGCCAATTTCTGCCTTGCTGGTCACGAAAAAACTGCCATCCGCCCTGCAAGGCTGGTTGTAATGTCACGCGACCATCAGCAGATCTATGGTAAACCTTGTTGCCGTTGTATACCGGCGTAGTGAAATACAAAGATCCGTCAGACAGAAATAACCAATCTAACACCGGATAGCCTTGAAAAACGGCATCGAATTGTCTGGTGGCGGGGGATAATCTGAATAGCCCTTGTTCTGTTGCTGCAAACAGGAAACCGCTCTCTGCGCGTATTCGCTGGATTCCGCTTACGGGGGCGCCACCGCTTTGACTGACATGTTCGAAGCGGTCTAATTTGGTTTCATATCGCCAGATTTTGCTTCGCGAATGCATCCATACCGTAGCGTCAAACTCGGTCAGTGACTGATAGTGAGCTGCAGTTCGTTCCGTTGCATGGGGATCGTGCAGATAGTTGGCGAACTTGTTGCTCCCCAAATAACGGCTGACGCCGTTTAAAGTGCCAATCCATATGTCACCATTGCTGGTTTCCAACAAACTTAAAATATGATTGTGAACCAGCGTGTCTGGTTCTGCGGGTTGATGCAAAAAAATGGTCGATTGATAACCATCAAACCGAACTAAACCCGTGCCTGTTCCCAACCACAAATAGCCTGATTGGTCCTGCAAAGTTGCGGTGACAGATTGCTGAGGAAGCTCAATAGCCAGGGGACTGAAATCGAAATCCTGAGCAATGACGCACCATGCAGAAAAGCAAAAAAATGCCTGAAACAGGATATGGCTGATTCTCTGCAAAATGAAATTTCGCTTTATTCGATTATTTGATTAACAAATAATGTGGCAGATCACTAAGCCAACTGGCAAGATATCACAGAGCCAAGCATTATTTATTTACTCACACAGGAGGTTGTGGTGGCACTGAAAAAGCTGTTTTTAATCCCGCTTGCAGGGCTGGTCGCGGTGGGTGCTTTCTTATACTTGCAGCCCGATGATGCAGCCAAAGAAGCGACAGAGCTTGTTGCTGAGCAACAGCCTGCTGTGGGGGAGTCGGTCACTGAGGTACCCAGTGCCGAAGAGTTTTTCAGTAAGCTGCAACAAGTAAGGCAGGATAAAAACACAAAACCGTCTGAACCTCAGGCTGCCGGGCAATCGACAGACAAGCTCCTCTCCCCGGACGACGAGCCGCCACAAAGCGATAAATCTGAGGCCGTCGTTCATATTGGCAATCCAATCGACCCTGAGCTGGATGACCCAAATACTGGACGTATCGCTTCAGAGCCGATTTCTATAGGGGAACCGCTTGATCCTGAAACTTACATTCCGGCGGCACCTGCGGATGAAAAAGAAATCAGTATTGGCGAATTTATTGCTTTAAGTGGTGATGATTTGCCGGTTGTTGAACAAAATACTGCAGCGCCTCAGGAATCTGGCCCTGTTTTGGATGCTCAGGCCGAACCTGAAACACAGGCGCCGACACAGCTGCAACAACTATAATAGCTTTTTGTTGCCTGTCCTTTCGAACAGGTTTTATAGTATATCCACTGGGAAATATACTGCTGTTTCAGTCCGATTTTAAAACGAGATTCAAACTCAAGAGCAGGAGAGATCAAATGCGAGTTACATTTTCAGCCTTAGCTTGTGTGCTGTCTTTATTGCCACAGGTTGCTCTGGCGAGTTCAATCGAAGTAAAAAGTCGGATCGAAGGCGCAGGTCAGCTGATCCCAGCAGTCGCGGCTGTCGAAGCCAATGAATCCTTACACGTTATGGTGCAGCCTGATGCCGGTTTTCGTCTCAAACAAATTTCCGGTTGTAATGGGCAATACGACAACGGCATCTTTATTGTTGAGAATCCGCGATATTCATGCGTGATTTCAGCCACTTTCATTGCAGATAATCGGCAGCCTGCCCTTCAGGGCGAGTCCACCGCACAATCGACCGCAAAAGCTGTACCTTCGGAGCCAGCTGTGACCGCTGCAGCCTCTGGCGCTAGTTCTGCTGCCGCTGCCGTCAGCAAAAAAAGTAACATCCTGCGGTTTATTCTGGTCGCAAATCAGGTCGCAAACTCAGTCACAGTAACGGCCTCCGTGCTGTCGGGGCTTGGGACCATCACACCACTGCAACAGAATGTGTTGAAAGGCAATACTGCATCAGTCGTGGTTACACCAGCGACAGGCTATGTCGTTTCCAGTGTCGTGGGGTGTGGGCTATCAACGACCAATAGTGGTGCTTTAACTACGCCAGCCCTGAACGCAAATTGCACTGTGAACGCCACATTCGTGCAACTCATCAATGCGATATGGGATACCTTCAAATGGGATCAGGCTACTTGGGCCTGATCTCCCCGCGCCATCGCCAGCTGCAAAAGCATCGGACATCTTTCTAAATAAAATTGAACAGGGTTAAGGAGAATTGTATGCAGTTTCGACGCGGATTCATTGCTGCGGCGCTGTGTAGTGCTGTCGGCTCAGTAACAGCGGCACAGCTGGTGCAGTTTCAGGCGGGGCAGACGGCCCGCGCTGCAGATGTGAATGCAAACTTCAAAGCATTAAATGATGAGCTGGCTGCAGTTAAAAGCTTTAGCGATCTCAGCGAAGCACAAATCCTGGCTTTAAAAAACGCCGTTGGGGTTGGCGGCGCTCTGGATGGCTTGACGGTTGATTGTACGAACGCTCCAGCTGCGTTGGCAAATGAGATCACATCAAAAGGTAAGCATAATCAGTTTATGCGGATCAAGATCAAAGGCGATTGCTATGCGTCGCAGCTCCCTCAGTTTCATGGCTTTACTCTAGCTATTGATGGTGATACTACAACTGGCGCGCGTCTGATCCCCGATGCGGATCAAAAATGGGCATTGCTCGGCGGTTTTAATGGCGGCTTGTTCTTATCCAACCTTACTTTACTGTTACCACAGATTTCAGATGGGGTAACGTTTTCTCGTTCTGCACAAGGTACGTTGAATAAGATAACGATAGAGGGCGGTTCCAACGGCGTTGTTGTGCAGGCGAATGCTCAGGTTTATATACAGGACTTGAAGATTCGTAATACCCAAAATACGGGTATTTTCGTGGCAAACGGTGGTCAGGTGCGTTTTTTTGGCAATAGCGATAACAGTGCGCTGGTAGAAACAAATTGGGGTACTGGGTTACGAATAGAACAAGCGAGTGCCAGCCTGGCGATCGCTGAAATTAAAGCGCCAACCGCTCTGGTGATTGAACATAATGGTACGGCTGCAGCTCGGAAACTTACTCTGCAAGGGTCTTCCAAAATTGCCATGGGTGGCCAGTTAAGTTCGTTTGATTTAACCGCGACGGGTGATTTTTATCTGCAACAAGGTAACTTGTCGGCAGCTAAGGCGGTTATTGTAGGTAATGCGCGGATTTATGAAGGATCAAACTATAGCGTTGCAGAAGGTTCTATTACCGCAAGCGACACTTTGTCGTCTGATTATAATAAACACATGGTGTTAGACGTATCCAGTGGCTCCCAAGCGACTTTGGGGAGAGGGGGCAATGCTAAGGTTCTTGATGTAGCCGGGCATGTCAACGTCACGAATGGCAAGATTACCACGCAATGGACTGACTTCCAGAGTGATTTGCATATGAGTGCCGGGCATTTGTTGTTAAACCAAAGCAACTTTAAGTCGTTAGGGCGTGTTCCAAACAATCCATATGATGTAAATATTAACAGCAATTCGACATTGAAACTGAACCAATCCAATATTGATATCGGTAATCGATTACTGGCGATGCAAAGTGTAATCACGATCGATGGGGATGGTGTCAATTCTGGCAATACTGGTGCAACCTACTTCCAAATTAACGATAGCAGCTCTTTAAGAGCCGGCAATTGTTTCGGTAATGGTTATTTCAACGTTGGTTCTTCAAGCAGTTTAACGATGTTTGACTGCAAGAATGGTGATTCTGTTGCCACCGCAGGTTTCGGTAGCACTGCAAGCTTTCACCGGACAACCATTGGCCTTGTTCATGTAGATGCGGGCAGTACAGCGCAGTTCTATCAGGCTACCCTG
>JAIXSW010000541.1 GCA_027484495.1 Gammaproteobacteria bacterium | reverse complement strand
GCCGGGCTTGTCACCAATAACATCTGGTCCTGCTGCCAGGCTTCACTATGCAGCTGCGGATGCGTCACTTCACCTTCAATCAGCGCCAAATCCAGCTCAAAGGCCAAGAGCCGCTCCGCCAGTTGCTGGCTGTTGGCGATAAACACGCTGAGCCGCCACTCGGGCCCGAGCTGCGCCAGCAACCGCGGGAGCAGATAATTGCCGATGGTCTGACTGGCACCGATGCGTAGCACAGCCTTGCCGCTGCCGCCTGTTTCACCGCTCTGCTGAAACAACTCACCGATATCGTCCAGCCGTGTCAGCATTTCATCCGCCAGTGGCAACAATAACGCGCCTTCGCTATTGAGCAGCAGATGCGGATGGGCGCGGTCAAACAACGGCGTACCAAGCTGCAGTTCCAGCTCTTTCAGCGTTTGCGAAATGGCACCGCGCGTCAGGCACAGCTGGTCGGCGGCCGCGCCTAAATTGCCAAGCCGCGCCACCGCGACAAAAGCTTTGAGCTGACGAAAACTGATATTCATATAGTTTTTCTATACACAATGTTCAATATATACAGATATGCTAAATGATAAGGTCGCTCTAAGCTAGCGCTGACTGTTCTTAACCGTATAGGTGAACCGATGAACAACAGCGCTTTTTCGCCACGATTTACCCAACTGGCCGCCCGACTGACCGCCCGCCTCGCCACTGTTCCCACAGCAGCTGCCGGTCTGGCGTTGGGCCTGGCTAGTCTTGGCTGGTGTGCCGATCAACTGTTCCAGCAGCAAGGCAAGTTACAGCTGGCCGCCGCGCTGCTGGCGCTGCCATTGTTATTGGCTGTGGTACTGAAGTTTCTCAGCGCGCCGCGCTTACTGCAGCAAGAGCTGGCACACCCGGTGGCCGGCAGCCTGTTACCGGTGATTTGTATGGCAACTCTCGTGCAAAGCGCCGCACTGCAGCAGATCGCCGCAGCCCCCGCCACAGCGCTATGGTGGCTGGCGCTTAGCGGCCATCTGAGTTTGCTGGCAGAATTTGTCCGCCACCGCTGCAGCCACTTTGCGCTGACGGATTTAGTACCCGCCTGGTTTATTCCGCCGATTGGTTTTGTCGTGGCGGTGCTGAGTGCGCCGGCCAGCGCGCCGCTGTGGCTGTTACAAACGTTGGCAGGCGCCGGCTTGCTGGCTTATTTACTGATGTTACCGCTGATGTTGTACCGCTTACGCCGCGGCAGCCCGCTGCCGGCGCCGCAACGGCCGCTGCTGGCTATTCTTGCCGCACCGGGTAGCCTGACTTTAAGTGGTTTGTTATGTCTGCCGCTGGCTGCTACGCCAACGCCAGCCTTACTGTTGTTAAGTGCGATCGCGTTAACGCTGACGTTACGCGTCTGGTGGCAACTGCCCAAGCTGTTAAGCGGCAGCTTTAACCCGGCCTTTGCCGCCTGCACTTTTCCGCTGGTGATCAGCGCCACCGCACTGCTGAAACTGTCCGGTTATCTGGCACAACAAGCCGACCCAATGCTACAGCAGCTGGCGCAGTGGCAACTCGGGCTGGCACAGCTGGAGTTTACTGTCGCACTGGGGGTTTGTGGTTATGTGCTGGCGCGTTATCTGCGCCAGCTTTGGCAGTACAGCGAGTGGGTGAAAGGTTAATGCGTGGCGCTGCTGACCGGCCACTGCCGGTTTTGCCAGTCGTACATCTGCAGACTGAATAACGCCGCGACATACCACTGTTGCGCGTTGGCCGGTAAATCTTTACTGACCCACAACCGCGACTGGTCCAGGCTTAACTGCAACGCCGCTTTGGTGGTTTGGCCGTCACCAACCAAATAACCATATTCACCGCCCTGGAAAAACGAATTGTATTTCGCCAGTTCCGGCGCTTCCTGCACCGGCGAAACTGTCAGGGCTGTGCTGCCCTGATTCAGTTTGTATACCGGCGCCGTGCCGGCTTTGTCTTCCACTACCAATTCCGACACCTGACCATCCTGCGTCAGCTTACAGCCGAGATAACTTAACTGTTGTTCCGACGTCTGCCAGTTGTAACTGTTCACGCCATTGTCGAGCGTCTCTTCGCCCTGACCAAATACCAGGATCTGACACTCAGCATGTACCGCAGAGGCGCCCTGTGCCTGGATGTCAAAACTGAAGCTTTGCTCAGCGCGGGTATTAAACTTGTTGATCACATCGCCGGATAAATTCACGTCATCATGAAACATCAGCTGAAATAACAAACCACCGCGGGCGGTGGTTTGCCAGCCTGTGCTGGTGCTGACTTTTTCGGTGCTTTTGCCGGATAAATCCATGTTGGTTAGCTGGAACGGGCCAATCGCCTGATGCCAGGCTTCGTCGGTCAAAGTGACCACCGGGCGTTTTAGTGGCATCAGCTGCGCCTGTTGCTCAAAACCAACCGGCAGGGACATATCTTCTTCCGGGGTGGATTTGCAGGCAGACAGCGCCACAATGGTGAATAACGCAGTGGATAACAGTTTCAGCTTCATGGAACAGGCTCCGGGGTTTTGCGGCTGCTGGATTGCAGAGCAGATGATAACAGCCAGTAAACATGTTGCTATCTTTATCGCAACTGAACAGCACTGCTCAGTCCAGTCGCTGAAAAGTTGATCCAGATGCTGATCCGGCGCTGCCCGGCACGACACTATCGGCGGCAATCGATATACTACATCGAGTATCGGTCCATTTATTCAGGCAGGCAGATCTTTGAAACAGCTTTGGCATTTGCTTTGTCTGCTGCTCGTCATCGGCGGCATCAGCCCATTACAGGCGCTCCCGGCGATTAATCTCAGTCAATTGCAGCAAATTTGTCTGCAATCCTATCCGCGTTGTGTGGCCGCCAGCGATGCGGCACTGCCACAAATTCAGCCACAAAGCCGGCTCTGGTACGAAGTGCAACTGCTGAAACTGGATGCGATGTTCAGTCAGCAAGCGGCTGCGCCATTATTTGCACTGACTGCTGATTTTGTCGAAGACGACACAGCCCCGACGGCGTTTTTAGCGCGGATTTATATCTATCACGCTAAATTGTTGTACGCCCAAGATAAAAAGCCACAGAGTAAATTTTACCTGGATAAAGCTGTGGCGCTGATGAGCGACTGGCAACAAAGCACTGCCGATCCAATGAGTTATATCCGGCTTTATAACGTGCAGCTGTATGCCGGCGGCAATTATCAGCACGGTTATGATCAGCTGGCACTGCTGGAAAAACGCTTCCAGACCAGTCAGGACGCCCGGTTGCACTATGAACTGCAGAACAATCTCGGCCACTACGCCGGCTATTTGCAACAGCAAGACAAAGCGCTGCAGCATCGCCAGCAGGCGCTGGGTTGGGCGGAAAAAATCGGCCATCCGGCCTTGCGTGCCGAAGCGCATTTTAATCTGGCCAGAGTCAGCACACTGAAAGGGCTATGGCAGGATGCGGAACGCAATTTTGTCGCGGCTTATGATAATTATCGTCAGGCGGAGGACCCCATCGCTCAAACTGAAAGTTTGCTATACCGCGCCGAAGCCTTATGGCAGATGCAACGCCACGGCGAAGCAAAACAATTACTTGAGCAAGTGGATCTGACTTTGTTACCGCTACACCGCCAACCGGATTTACAGCGCATCAGAGAGCTGCTGCAGCGCTAGTCGATGCGGCTCGGCGTATTCGTGCCGCCGCGACTATGGCTTTGTTTGAATTGATTTAACATGCGCAGATAATCGCCGCTGCGCTGCAACTCATTCAGGCCGGCATCCAGCGCTTTGGCCAGCTCCGCGCTTCTTGGCGTCGCGCGGCTGAAGGCGACGTAAATATCACTGACATGATTGAGCTGGCCTTTTTGCAGCCTGACCCGGCGAAACGCTTGCTGCGTCAGATAATAATCCAGCACATCGTCAAAGAAGATCGCCAATTCCACCTTGTCGTGCTGCAGTAACGAAATCAGCTGCGGATGCGTCGACACCTCGACCAGCTGAAAACGCTTTTTATGCTGCTCAAATAAATCGCCATATTCATAACCGAGGATCACACCGACCACAGTGCCG
>JAIXSW010000006.1 GCA_027484495.1 Gammaproteobacteria bacterium | reverse complement strand
TATGATGCCACCTCGCTGGTCATCATTGGTACCACCTTAGGCATGCTGGCGGCGAATGTCCCTGTCGTGTATTTCGGTAAGTATATTCTCGAAGTGGTGCCACTGGACTGGGCACGCCGCGCGGCTTGCGGCGTGTTTATGTTATTAGGTGTGCTGACGATTGCTAAAGGAATGGCCTGGTTTTAAAACCGCAGGCTGAGCTCCACGCCGGCAAACCATTGACCGTCATCTGGCTGGCCATGGATCCAAGGGTCCAGCGCCGCCAGATATTCCTGCTCATAACTGCGTAAATAGCGGTAGCGGCCAAACGCACGCAGTGACAGGTTGTTGAGTTCGATGCCGGCACCGACACCGGCGAACCAGTCAATTGGCCCCATCTTTTCATAATGACCGCCCCAGCGGTCATAATAGTCTTCCTCTTCTTCATCGAAAATCAGTTCATCCAATGCGATACCCACTTCGCCATACAAACTGAATTTGTCAAAAGTACCCACGCGGACAGAGGTGTCCAGATTCAGGAACTGAATTTCCGGTTGATACAAGCCGTGTTGCGGATGGTCAGCGCTGTAATAAGAAGCAAGGCCGACCGCCAGCTGAAAATGTGCATCGGTTTGAAACACTGCGCCTAACGTGGTGATTTGACCTTTGTCGTTGGTTTCGTAGCTCAAATAAGGCGACACCCAGCCGACATCGGGTTCATCCAGATAAATCACCGTTTGTGCCTGCAGCACGGCTGGCAGCGATAGAACAGAGAGACTGGTCAACAGGGCAAAACAGCGTGACTGGCGCATGATGGGTTCCTGGAAAATGCGGGTGACAGGGTCAATCTAAGCGGCTGAAAATTAACAGCTGCTTAACACCCAGCAAGGGAACAATAAACGCAGAAAATCTAAAATCAACAGTGGCTGCGATCTGGAAAACTGCTGTGGCTGAAAGCGCGATTGAAAGCGACGCAGACAAGTCGCATTCAACCGAATACTTGAGTATAATACTCAACCTTTTTTCGAGGCCCATGAGACATTACGATGACCAGCACTATAGTTCCATCCCGAAAATCCGCTCCGGTCGAGCGTATGTCCGCCGAACGCGGTTTATTTTCCTATCCGAAGTACCGCGGCGACCATTTTAAACCGGCGCCATTTTTACCGATGAGTAAGGCCGAAATGGCCAAACTGGGCTGGGACTGTTGCGACATTATCCTGGTGGTTGGCGATGCTTATGTCGACCATCCGAGTTTTGGTATGGCGGTGGTGGGGCGGATGCTGGAAAGTCAGGGCTTTCGCGTCGGCATCATCGCGCAGCCGGACTGGAACAGCAAAGATGATTTTATGCGCCTCGGCAAGCCCAAGCTGTTTTTCGGCGTCTCTGCCGGCAACATGGACTCGATGATTAACCGTTATACCGCTGACAAAAAGCTCCGTCACGACGATGCCTACACGCCAAATAATGAAGGCGGCAAGCGGCCGGATCGTGCGGTGATTGTGTATTCTCAGCGCTGTAAAGAAGCTTTTAAAGATGTGCCTGTAGTCATTGGCGGGATTGAAGCCAGCCTGCGCCGTATCGCACATTATGACTACTGGCAGGAAAAAGTCCGCCGCTCCATTATTTTTGATGCCAAAGCCGAATTGCTGATATATGGCAATGCCGAGCGGCCACTGGTTGAAGTGGCGCACCGGCTTGCTGCCGGCGAAGCCATCAGTACTTTGCAGGATATCCGCGGTACTGCCGTGATCCGCAAAGAGCCATTGCCTGATTGGCGTGGCGTAGATTCCACTGCGATTGATAAAGTCGGCAAAATTGACCCGGTGCCAAATCCGTATGGCGCTGATGATGTTGGTTGTAGTAGTTATTCTGAATTTGCCCAAGCCGGCATTGACTTATCAAAGCCGGCAGAAGTCGAAGCCAAGCCTATTTTGGTGCAGCCGCCACGGCAAAAGCCGTGGGAAAAAACCTATGTAAAACTGCCGGCGTTTGAGCAGGTCAGCGTGAACAAACCGCTGTATGCGCATGCGTCGCGTATTTTACACCAGGAAACCAATCCGGGTTGTGCCCGCGCTATTATGCAGCGCCACGGTGACCGCTCAGTCTGGCTCAATCCGCCGGCCTTTCCGCTGACGACCGAAGAAATGGACGGCGTATTTGGCCTGCCGTATCAACGTGTGCCGCATCCGGTGTACGGCAAAGCCAAGATCCCGGCGTATGACATGATTAAAACCTCGGTCAATATCATGCGTGGTTGTTTTGGCGGCTGTTCTTTCTGTTCAATCACCGAACACGAAGGCCGCATCATTCAAAGCCGTTCACAAGAATCTATTTTGCGTGAAATCGAAGAAATTCGCGACAAAGTGCCGGGTTTTACCGGCGTGATCTCCGATTTAGGTGGCCCGACCGCGAACATGTACCGGCTGCGCTGTAAAAATCCAAAAGCTGAACAAACCTGTCGCCGGCCGTCTTGTGTCTATCCGACCATTTGTGAGCATATGGACACCGACCAAAGCCCGACCGTCGATTTGTATCGTGCCGCGCGCAAATTGCCTGGCGTGAAGAAAGTGCTGGTCGCTTCCGGCGTGCGTTATGACCTCGCAGTAGAAGATCCGAATTACGTCCGTGAGCTGGTGCAGCATCATGTCGGCGGCTACCTAAAAATAGCGCCGGAGCACACCGAAGAAGGCCCATTGTCGAAGATGATGAAGCCGGGCATGGGTGCGTACGACAAGTTTAAAGCGATGTTCGACAAATACAGCCGCGAGGCTGGTAAAGAACAGTACCTGATCCCGTATTTTATTTCGGCACACCCGGGCACTACCGATCTGGACATGGTGAATCTGGCGCTTTGGTTAAAAGAGCGGGATTTCCGCCTCGACCAGGTGCAAAACTTCTATCCAAGTCCGATGGCGAATGCGACAACCATTTATCATACCGAATTGAATTCGCTGAAGAATTTAAAAGGGAATACCGAATCGGTGCCAGTGGCCAAAGGCGAGCGTCAACGTCGTCTGCACAAGGCGTTGCTGCGTTACCATGACCCTGCGGGCTGGCCGATGATCCGCGAAGCGCTGCAGAAAATGGGCCTGAGCAAGCTCATCGGCAAAGGCAAGCAATGCCTGGTGCCGGAAGAGACACGCGACGAGAAAAACCTCAAGCCCAAAGCCGGTGGCAAGATTGCGGTGACCAAACACACCGGTATGAATCCGGTCAAAGAAGCGCTGATCCGCAAGCAACAACAGATCTCTAAGTCTTCTGGTCAGGCGTCCTTTAAAAAAGGTAAAGGCTAAGCGCAGACACAGGATGTGCAGTGTGATGGTGAATGTTTTAACAACGCCGAGGCTGCAGCTGCGGCCTTTTACTGAGGCAGATACGCCGGCGATGTTCCGACTCGGCGCAGATGCTGCTGTAATGCGCTATATCGGTTCGGCGCCGATGCAAACTGAAGCTGAAGCGCTGGCTTATCTGCAAAGTCATCCGCTGGCGGATTATCAGCGCACCGGTTTTGGCCGTCTGGCGATCACCTTGCCCCAAAGCGGTGAGATCATTGGTTTTTGCGGGCTGAAATGGGTCGATGAAATCAACGGCTTCGATTTGGGTTATCGCTTGTTACCAACTTATTGGGGGCAGGGGCTGGCCGTAGAAGCTGCGTTGGCCGTGCTTGCTGACGCCCGCAGGCGTTCAGTCTGTTGCCCGCAAGGCCAGCGGCAAGAGCAGATTTTTGGTTTGGTCCATCCGGAAAATCTGGGTTCTATCCGCGTGCTGGAAAAACTCAGGTTTACCTACCAACAAGATATTTTCTTTAGTTTGTTGCCGGATATCGCGGTGCGGCAGTACGGCCTAAGGCTGGACTGTGCTAGCATGAACGCCGGTTTTTCAACAGATTCAGGTACATAGATGCGCTGGTCCATCGAACAAATCCCGCTGAGATTCCGGGCTGCGGCCGTAGGTGTTTGTCTTTATCTGCTGTGGCCTGTCGCCCATGCCCCACAGTGGCAATGGCAAGCGCTATGGCAGTCTGAAGCTGAAACGGCAACAGCCTTGGCGCCATTGTTATCTTTTTATACCAAATACGGTGAACAGGCCCTGCCAGCGTTACAGGCGCAGCTGGAATTGAATAAATTGCGCGACATGGAGCTTGCGCTGATTGCCGACAATGCTGAATTCTCAGCGCAGAGCCGCGATGACAGCTGGGCGGAAGCCACCGAGTTTATGATTGCGCATGTGGCACAGAAAGTTGGCGCCAATGAACTTCGCATTTACGACAGCGAATGCCGTAACAACTTATGCCGGATTGAGCTTGCTGCGCCAACAGGCTTAAACCCGGAATTTCGCGCGCTGGTGCTCAAATATGCAGCAACATTAAAAGCCGGCGATTTGGAATTTCACGATCTAAAAGAAAGTAAAGACCGCATTATGCTCGAGCTCAAATCCGACAAACGGCTGCAATATGGTTATTTTGCCGAACGCGCGCTGAAACCGGCCGAACGTGAACAATGGT
>JAIXSW010000209.1 GCA_027484495.1 Gammaproteobacteria bacterium | reverse complement strand
GCCTGCAAAGTACACAGCCGCAGCCGGGTAGTGGGCTCAGTAGTGGCGCGCTGATGGCGCGTAATATCAGCAATGATTTAACCATCCAGCCGGTTTTTGTGCTGTCGCCTGACGCGCTGACGCGCAATTCATTGGTACAAATCCAGCTGGAGCTGACGGCGGAGCAGGATAGCGGTACAGTGCTCAGTTACAGCCATTTAGTGCAGGTGAGTAATGTCCCTTAAGCCACATCGTGATGGATTGTTATCTGCGCCAGGCCGCCAATCCGGCAGCGCATTGGTGATCGCAATTTTTGTCGTGCTGTTAGGCAGTCTGATCCTGCTGGCCATAGCGCGTCTGAGCACATCATCCGGCGCTACGCTGATTTATGAGGTGCAGGGGCAACGCAGTTATTGGTTAGCAAAATCGACGCTGGACTTAGGATTTGTCCAGTTATTTCCACTGAACCAGCCGGCGCAAAGCTGCGCCGCCGTCAATACCAGTGTGCGCAACTGGAGCAGCAATGATTGGGCTGGGTGCCAGAGCCAGTTGACCTGTAGTGAAAACACCATCGACAGCAAAAAGTGGTATCGGTTGGTCAGTACCGCGCAGTGTGGTGACGGAGACTTCATCACTAGCCGGGTGCTCAGTGCGGAGGCCAGTGAATGAGATTTAGCAAAGCACCGGTACTTTTTCTCAGCCTGCTGACTTTATTCAGCGCTGGTGCGTTGGCGGTTGACCCTGTGTGCGATACAACCTGGACCAAAACCAGCAGCAGCTGGACCTGTAACGGCAATGGCAGGGTCACCTTTACCAGCAACACCAGTTTTATCCCAAGCGGAAACCTGACGTTGATTGCCAATAATGGTTTTGTGCTCAGTGGCAATATCGTTGGCAGCGCCAGTATTCGCGTCAATATGCAATCCAGCTACGGCGATTACGCCATCACGGGCAGTACGGTCTTTGGCAATCTGTCGGCATCGAGTGGTATTTTTAATGTGGCGGGGTCCACGCTCAACGGCACGATCAATACCGTCGGAAATATCACTCTCGGTACGACCACTGTGACCGGCTTGGTCACCAGCAGCAGTAACACCGTCACGCTGAGTAACAGCAATCTGCAAGCGGGGATCACCGCACATTCTGGGATCACAGCCAATGGCGGCACGATCAATGGTGCGATCACGATGACCGCGCTGAATATCGTCCGGTTGACCGGAGTGACGATGCCGACCGGCAGCATCAGCGGGGCCAGTCATGTCTATCTGGATAATTCTGACCTTGGCAGTGCATCGGCTCGGGTCGATGTCACTACCGGCAGTAATGATATTTACGTACAAGGCGGGTCGGTGATTTATGGCAATTTGTCCGCCGCGGTCAATTTCAATGGCACCGTTCAGGTGCAGAGCGGCACCGTTTATGGCACTTGTCTGCCGAAATCGGACCCGATCAATGCCTGCAATGCCACGCCGCCGGCCAGTGTGCATCATTACGAATCGAGTTACAGCAGCCCGGGTGTGACCTGTGAAGCGGAGGCTGTCACCATTAGAGCCTGTACTGACGCGGCTTGTACCACACTCTTCAACGGTGCGACATCCGTGACACTGGCGGCCAGCAATGGCGGCAGCTGGAGCAATGCCAGCCCGGCTTTCAGCGCCGGTACTGCCAGCAGCGCTTTGCGTAAAACCACGACCGGAGCTTCGGTCATCAGTCTCAGTGCCGCGAGTCCTGCGGCCAGTAATGCTTTGGTGTGTCTGAATGCTGGCGTCCCTGATAGCAGCTGCAGCATGAGTTTTGCCGAGACTGGTCTTCGGATCTTTGCGACAAATGGTAGCTCGCCAGTGCCGGCCCAGCGCTCGGGCACGTTTTATAACGCAACATTGCGTGCTATTCAGACCAACCCTGTCACGGGCGCTTGCCAGGCCAGAGTGCAGGGGAATCGTACTGTTTCGGTGGGATTTCGTTGTACAGATCCGGCAGCTTGTATTGCCGGCCAAGTGGTGAGAATTGGGAACGTCAATGTGCCAGGTACTAGTGCCGCTAATTCAATCAGTTATACATCCGTTCCACTGAGCTTTAATGCCAGCGGGACTGCCCCGTTGCGGTTTCGTTATACGGATGTGGGGAGAATTGCGTTACAGGCTGAACTGAATATTGCAGCCAGTGGCAATGAACCGGCTATTACGCTGGTAGCCCCTGCGGCCGACTTCGTCGTGAGGCCTTCCCGCATTAATGTGACCGCCGTGACTTTGGCAAATGGCGTGGGTAATAATCCGGCCACAACGAATGCAGGGGTTGGATTTGTGCCGGCGGGAACGCCATTTCGCGTCCAACTGGAAGTTCGTAATGCACTCGGTGCCCGTACGCCCAATTTCGGTAACGAAAGCACACCTCAACGCTTGACTGTCGGTTATGTGAATTTGGCATACCCTACCGGCGGCACTGGTGGTGCAGCTTTTTTGCTGAATACCGGTACTTTTACGCCTGTCAGCGGCGTTCCCGGTCGTTTCCAGAATAGCCAAATCAGTTGGTTAGAAGCGGGTAGTTTCCGATTACGCGGGCAGCTAACGAATAATAGTTATCTGGGTAGTGGCGATGTGCCATCCAGGCCAAATAGCGCGATCATCGGCCGGTTTTATCCGCAGCATTTTGTGCTGAGTAATATCAGCAGCGCCAATATATGCAACGCCGGCAGTCCGGCTTTTAGCTACCTGAGCCAGCCCGGTGTGCCGCTGAGTTTTGAATTGCAGGCGGTGAATACCGCCGGCACGCGCCTGCTGAATTACCATAGTGCGACTTATACCAACACTGCAGTGATTGGTCTGGTGGCAGAAAACAATGGCAGCAGTCACTCGCCAAACCTGGGAACCCGGCTCAGCGGTCAACCGAGCCCCACCTGGCAACAGGGACGGTATCAATTCAATGCCAGTGCGTTGCAATTGGCACGGGGCAGTGCGGTCGATGGCCCTTTCCTGAATGTTCAGCCTGGTATTAAAGTGCTGTCAGAGCTAGATAACCGAAACCTGCAAAGCACTGCACTGACGATGAACGCGGCAACCAGCGGCACCTGTGCAGGCGCTGCCTGCGATGCCGCGCCGCTTGGCAGTGAGCTGAAGTTCTATTATGGCCGCCATCGGCTGGAAAACGTCTATGGCAACGCTTTTCAAGCCGCGCCTGTGATGCTGAAAGCTGAAGTCTGGAACGGCAGTCAGTTTGTCCAGCATAGTGCTGATCGCTGTAGCACCGTCCTTCCTACTGCGCTGACTGCTAGCGGTACACCGACACTAACGGTCAGCGGCACCACGGGTGTGCTGAGTGGCGGGGTGAATCCGAATAACTCGCTGCTGCTATCCGCTCCCGGTCAAAATAGCAGCTACAGTCTGCAATGTCAGGCCCCGGTCTGGCTGAAATATAACTGGAATATCGCAGTGGCTGGCGATGAGGATCCGACCGCAACTGCCTTGTTTGGCCGTTACCGAGGTAATGACCGGTTGATTTATCAGCGCGAACAATAGCGCTGGCTGTAGCTCGCTGTTCTCCCTGCAAGCTGCAGGATGAGCCGACTGGCATGGAATAACTACAGCAACAGGGTCGGCTACAGGGAAACATGGCCAATTGCAGCTTGGTTTCAGTGCCGAAAAGTGTAAGATAAGGCTATCCACCCAGCGCATTGTTACTTAAAATGTGCGCACATTTTT
>JAIXSW010000291.1 GCA_027484495.1 Gammaproteobacteria bacterium | reverse complement strand
TTACCAGCGAATAAAAGAGGTGAGCTGATTAACAGCCACACACCAAGAAGTACTATCAAAAATCTCCGCATTGCACTCACCCATAAGTTACACTGTATACCTGTTATACCACTATGCTTGAGTGAATTCTAGTCAGATTGTTAGAACATGAGAAAAAATCAGTAGACGACGCGAACCACAACATCGCGTCATCGGGGATTAGCAGAGTTTAACTACCGTAAATTTTATCGAAAACATAATCGACGTGTTTAATTAGAGCTTTATCAGCACCCTCAACATCACGCTTTTTAATACACTCCAGAATGGCTACGTGGTCTTCATAACTCTGCCGGTTCAGTTCTTCTGTGTTAATCGGATCAGGACGCGCCACTATCACCCAGTCGACCAGCGCTTGATGTATAGCTAAAAACAAAGGGTTTTCCGGGATTGAGGCAATCACCCGGTGAAAGTAGATGTCGGTTTTCTTGAACGCAGGGTTGTTGTTGATCGCGTTTTGATTGAGCTTTAACGCCTTTTCCAGCTCGGCAATCTGCTCATCTGTTGCATGCTCAGCGGCATAACGCACCAAACTTGATTCAAAGAACTTACGAAGCTGGTCAAAATACTGCAGGCCTTTGGGCTGGGCCAAAAAGTCTTTCGACATGCCCGACAATTCAGAAATAATAGTGTCAGCAGAGGGGCGGGTCACACGAGTCCGTTCACCACTGGCGATCCGAACTAATCCTTTGCGTGCTAACGCAGATAAGGCATCACGGATAGAAGGGCGGCCGACTCCAAAAGCTTCCATCAGGTCACGCTCCGACGGCAAGGCTTCACCCTCAGCAAGCTCGCCGCGTCGGATCATCTGCTCTAACTCTTCTTCCACTTTTTCCGACAATTTTTTCTTAGTTACAATCTGTTTAATGCTCAGAGGCATGGTGCTTCCTTCTATCGCTAAACGTTCACCTATTGCGCTATTATACCATTATATCGAAGATTCTGATTTAGCATTGTACCGAATAAGAAAAAATTCACATTTGGTCAGCTATCAACCAGCTTCTGACGACTTTATATCCTCTCCACCCAGAGAAGATAGTTTTTTTACAGACATTTCTTGGTATTTGCTGCAGCCTATACAGCTGTCATACCATTAGGAGATCAGACTGTGGCAGTAGTTCATTCAGACGAGAAACTTGTTCCTATCAGGATCCGCTATGGCATTGATTCGGAACAATTTGGCGACTTGTATTTACCGCTGTCGTATGGATATCGGGCAAGCTCGTTACCAGTGTTGATTCTGATTCATGGCGGATACTGGAAAGACAATCACGATTTAAACAGCTATGCCACTTCACAGCTCATCCCCGAGCTTGTCGCATCAGGTTGGGCTGTTTGGAATATCGAGTACCGCAGAATGGACAGCGACGGAGCAAACATGAAAGCGCCGTGGCCGGCTGTTTTTGCTGATGTGGCATCTGCAGTGGATTCCGTGCAGCTATTTGCTGACACCTACTCGTTGGATACACAGAATGTATCAGTGCTCGGTCACTCTGCAGGTGGTTGTCTGGCTTTATGGGCGGCGAGCAGACGTCAAATACCTGCCGAAAGCCAACTGTTTAACTCCAACCCATTGGTTATTCAACAGGCAATTTCAATTGGCGGAGTGCTGAGCCTGACGCATCCTGAACTGCTATGCCAACCACAACAAATTATAAGATTGATGGGAGGCTCTGCTTCAGACTGGCCGGATCGATATCGTGCCTGTGATCCAGCGCAGCTTTGTGACCCATCAGTTCGCACCCTGGTCATCCATGGTGAAAAAGACGAAACAGTCCAAGTGAACCAAGCCAAACACTACTTTGTGAATGCACCGGAAAATTACCAGCTCGAGATTTGGCCGGATGCAGAGCATTTTTCGATGCTCCCGCACGAAGGCAATTGGAGCCCTGAGCAATGGCAACTGTTAAACGCGAGAATTAGGGCATTTTTCAGTTACTGAATGCTTGGCTACATCGATGTGGCCAAGCTATTAGTTGAACACGATAAACGCTTGAGTTAACGGCGGCACAAGAGGCTAAAATACGTGAGGCGTTTGCCCTTTGTAAGCTTTCTCACTTAAACGATGGGCTAGAGTTGTTGGATCCACTTTTCAAAATCAGTTTTTGTTTTCTTTCCTATTGGAGCAATTTTGCCATTCTGAGAAAATTTACTACCTGAGATATGGATATACCCACCAAGGTCTGAGGGAAGGTAAAAATCACCATATTTAACTACCCCAACTTTTTGGGCTCCTAGTGCCCCATAGAAGAATCCAAATTCGAATAAGACGTTTTGGTTTGGGATGGCAACGGAATTGCCACGCATAGTCGCAGGAGCTTCCGGTGATAAAAGAATTAGGGCTCCATTTACCTTATTTTTTATTTCATCAAGCGCCCCTAGTAATGTCTTGCCAGGAGTAAAAGCCTCCCACCAAGGAAGAAACTCTAATGTAGGGGTTGTAAACTCTTTCAGGAGTGCATTCGCCTGATTTTTGGAACTACCAGATGAAGCAAGAAAAATAGTTGTTTTGGGCATAATAAACTCTAAGTACCAAATTTAGCGCTGTGAATCGCGCAGAGGGTTGACGTCACAGCCCACGCGTAACGTGAGCAGCTAATATTTGCTTGTTATGTGCGTTTCAAACAGCAATGTTTTATTGGATTAATTTTTGAAATTTAGCTTTATAAAAAAACAAAAACTAACTCCAACGAAGATTGCAAAGAAAATAATTTCTAAACTCAAACACAGAAAGTAGTAAATAACAGTGGCGCCACCAGAAGTAACTGAAAACATGCCACAGTTGTAACCAAATGCATTCATCCTGTAAGAAGCTGCTACGCAGATCGCAAACTACAGAACAAAAATCGCTGCGCTAATTCTCCGAATTTTTTAATGTCCTCAGTTTCAACCTGTCGCACCTAGAACATAACCTTGAGCGCACGCACGCAAAGCCTGGTG
>JAIXSW010000169.1 GCA_027484495.1 Gammaproteobacteria bacterium | reverse complement strand
TGCTTGTTGCTTCAGGATGGCAAAAGCGGCCAAGGTGGTGAACTCAAAATAAGTCAGTGCAACGTCCAGACGTAGCGCTTCAACCTGACGCAGTCCGTCCACCCACAGCTGATCTGCAACATCAGTCCCGTTCAGGCGCAGACGCTCATTAAACTGCAATAGATGCGGTGAGCTGTAAACTCCAACACTGAATCCCTGCGCCAGCAACAGCTGTTCCAGCGTGCGGGCTGTGGTGCCTTTGCCATTGGTACCAGCGATCAGGATCACTCGCCCGGGCAACTGTTGCAAAGCGCCACGACTGGCGACTTGCGACACCCGGCCAAGGCCAAGCTCAATTTTTTCAATAGGATGGGATTGTTCGATATAACAAAGCCAATCGGCCAGGCTTTGGCACGATTGGCTTTGCAGTACAGATGTTGAAGTCATAACGCCTTAAGCGACGCGATGCTCCTGGTCCGGAGCCGGCAACCGCATGAATTTTGCTACTAATCGCGCAATTGTATCGCGCATTTGCCGACGGTCAACAATCATGTCGATGGCGCCGTGCTCCAGCAGGAACTCACTGCGCTGGAAACCTTCCGGTAGCTTTTCACGGACGGTCTGTTCAATTACGCGCGGACCAGCAAATCCAATCAGCGCCTTCGGCTCGCCAATATTGACATCACCCAGCATTGCCAGCGACGCCGAGACGCCACCCATGGTCGGGTCCGTTAACACAGAAATATATGGCAGGCCAGCTTCACTCAGTTTCGCCAGCGCCGCACTGGTTTTAGCCATTTGCATCAGCGAGAACAGCGCTTCCTGCATCCGGGCGCCGCCCGATGCCGAGAAACAAATAAACGGGATTTTGTGCTCCAGCGCAAACTCAACGCCTTTGACAAACTTAGCACCAACCACAGATGCCATCGAACCGCCCATAAACTCGAACTCAAAGCTGGCAGCGACAACAGGCATACCTCTGAGTGAACCACGCATCACCACCATGGCATCTTTTTCGTTGGTATCTTTTTGTGCGGCAACAATGCGGTCTTTGTAGCGTTTACTGTCTTTAAATTTCAGAATGTCCTGCGGTTCCAGCTCTGCAGCCAATTCAACCGTCGTGTTGACATCAAAAAACTGAGTTAAACGGGTGCGGGCACTGATCCGCATATGGTGATCACACTTTGGACAGACGCCTAACTGGCGATCCAAATCCGCTTTATATAAGACTGCGTCACAAGCGGTGCATTTAGTCCAGACCCCTTCCGGAATGTTGCGACGGGCAGACGACGAGGTGCGGGGCAGGATTTTTTCTAACCAACTCATAAGAATTCCTATATCTGACTGCGCTTATAATTCTGTGCAGTTGTGCTGAATTTAACAGAAATTCAGCGAAATTGAGGCAAACGGCGGTTATTAAAACACAAAGCCCATACGCAGAATACCAAAAACTGGTCTTAGTAGTTGAGATGCCGGCGCGATGGACCGGCAGGTTGGACCGGATTAATTCACTGAAGTTCAGTGAATTAATCCGGTAAAAACAACGGGCCTAACGCCGTTTTTGGTATTTCAAAATGCGCCGGATAATCGACATCGACCAGATAGAGTCCTTCCGCTTTAGCGGTTGCCGCGGCCAGCGTGCGATCTTTAGCGGCCAATAACTCTGCGATCCATTCCGGCGGACGACGCCCCATGCCCACTTCCAGCAGGCTACCGGTAATGTTGCGAACCATATGATGTAAAAAGGCATTGGCTTTAATGTCCAGCACGATGAAATTACTATAGCGGCTGATCTGCAAATGCATCACATTACGAAACGGCGTATTGGACTGACACTGAATGGCACGAAACGACGAGAAATCCTGTTCACCTAACAGTGCCGGCGCAGCTGCCTGCATCAACGACACATCAATATCCTGATGATAATGGCTCAGGCCGGCACCAAGAATGGCCGGTCGAAATTTGTGGTTATAAATGACATACCGATAGCGCCGTGCTGTTGCAGAAAAACGCGCATGAAAGTCATCTGACACTGGTTTCGCCCAACGCACTGCGATCCCTTGCGGCAAATTCGAATTGGCACCCATGATCCAGCCGCGCATATCACGCTGAGCATCGGTGTCAAAATGAATGACCTGCCCTGTGCCATGGACACCAGCGTCGGTGCGACCAGCACAAAAAATCTCAACGGGCGCATTGGCCACCTGACTCAGCGCTTTTTCCAGCTCGCCCTGAACACTGTTGACTTCACGCTGACGTTGCCAGCCAAAATAACCGGTACCGTCGTACTCAATCCCCATCGCAATGCGCATATAGCCTCCCGGTTAAGCGGCGGCGAGTATACCAAAGCGACCAGATTGCAGCAAAACATGCACGACCGCCTGAGCAGCAAACCCTATCCTGTTTGAAATAGCCTGCATTTTAGTTAGCCATTTTGAATTCATTCGAGTTAACGCAGACAGTTTGGCATCTTAGAACTACGCGGTGCCAATCTGGCAACTCTGAAAACAAAAAAGCGCCGCAGCGCTTTTTCATTTTTAACCCACTGCTGACATCAGGACACCAGGCCAGAAGCCTCCTGCTTGACATGCGCCGGCGCATCCGATGCCATGATTTCTTTAATTAAGTGATTGGCGCTGTCAGCATCGCCAATTTCGATATATGCACGGACTAAATCCAGCTGGCCGGCAAATCCGGCATCGGCGTGATCGACATCGCCCGCTTCATCTGCGGCAATCAAATCCTCAAAATCAGCCAACCCCACATCAATATTCAGTGCGCGTAGCTCAGCATCAGGCTCAGTCTGATCTTCAGTTGCCGCCAGCAATTTGTCGATATTGACGAAATCAGGCAGCCCAACAGCATCATCATCCGCACTGTAACGGCTCTGGCTTTGTTGGAGAGCTTCCAATTCTGCCAGCACTTCGGCAGCTTTATTTTGATCCGTCTGCGGATCTGCTACCGGTGTGACATAATCGTCTAATCCAGACAACAACTCATCGAAATTGACGTCTTCAAGATCGGCCAGTGACTCTTGTTCGGCGCTGGATCCTGCCAGCATCAGATCCATCGTTTCGTCCGGATCTTCCGTCAATATATGCTGAAGGTCGTTTTCGTCCAGCTGCAGATCCGGATATTCGTCTAACACCTTACTCGGCCGTTCAACCGACGAGAGGCCTTCAAACACCCGGGCGACGGAATTATCATCCGTTTGCAGCAGGTCGGGCATTCCGGTTTGGTCATCTTCCAAATCTGCAAATTCAGACAAATATTCAGTCTCAGCGGCAGATTCAGCCGCCAGTTCAGTTTCTTGTTGAATGGATGGATGCTCGTCGAGCAGCAGCTCTTCGATATCAATAAAATCATGGTGATCAACATCATCTGGTGCGAAGATGTCTGCTGTTGGCAAATCAACCGGCGTGGCGATATTGATTTCCATCGGTTGGGTCGGGTCAGCATCGTCGCTCAACATCGCGCTGACGTCAGCCACACTGATCTCTGCTTCAGCAAAATCTGCACTTGCCAGCGCCAGCGCCTCATCGGGTAGCTCCAGTTCGGCCAGTTGCGCTTTGGATTGCTGCGACTGCGCGCGGATCTCGGCCACTTCATTCAGGATCTCATCGAGCTCGTCAATCAGCCCTGCTTCATCTTCTGCAGCCATCAAATCGTCTGCATCAAACTCATCATTGACCCCGTTGACATTGCCGGCATCAGACGTAGCGTGCTGACTGGTTTCTGTGTCGACGTTTTCAGCTAATTGTTCGTCAGCCAGTGACTCAGCAAAGGCCTCTAATTCGGAACTATCATACTGTCCGCCATCAACGTCAGTATCTGGCTCAGTATCCGGTAACAAATCTGCTTCGACTGATCTCTCCACAGCCCCCGGAGCCGCCTCAGCCTGAGTCATTGCCAGCAGGGAATCGATATCAAAATCATCGTCATCAGTGACGGGCGGCAGAGCCGGATTAGCGGCAGGTGCCGAAGTGGCGGCCTGAGTCTGTGCAACCAGCGCATCTATATCAAAGTCATCGGTATCCAGCGCCAATGTGCTGGCCGGCGTTGGTTCATCGCCAGGTAAATCCAGTTCAATCTCTTCGAGCAACTCGTCGGATTCAGCCGCTTCGGCTGCGGCATAGGCTAACGCGGCTGCAGACACTGCAGGGTCTGGCAATATGTCGTCCGGCTCTGCCGCAACAACTGGTGCAGCCGCTTGTTGCGCTGCCATCGCCTGATTAAATATCGCATCCGGATCTTCGTCATCGTCCACCAGATTATCAAATAATGAACTCAGCTCGTTACCCGACAATATATTATTCGGATCAAAGGCTTGTTTCGCTTCGAATTCTGGCTCGTCGGCAGCCAGCAGATTACTCAGTGCATCGCCAGCCAGGATATTGTCAGGGTCAAATGGTTCGGCTTTCGCCGGAGCAGGACTACTGATATCCAACGGATCATCGAGTAAATCGTCCAGATCAAAT